>VMSU01000136.1 GCA_013792005.1 Desulfobulbaceae bacterium | reverse complement strand
GGAAACAATTCCTGATACGGAGTGGAAACTTATTCGGGAAGCCACCCAGCGTGGCCAGTTGACCGCAAACAGAAAGTTTATCAGAGAAATTTCTGTAAAAGTTGGTCGCCGTTTAGAGCTAAGAGGCCCTGGTCGGCCAAGAAAAGAAGAAAAATAAATCTGTCCCCATTTTCTCTCGAAACAGACAAGGTGCGGACTTAGGGCGGAGCGAGGCCGGTTGGTTTTAAGGCGACGATCAGGTTGGCGCTGAAGGAGTCGCTGGCCGAGCGGTTGAACATCAGGATCATGATCTGGTTGTCAGCCAGCAAGGGTGAGGATCAGTTGCTGTTCTGGGGTAAGGTTCATGGGAAGCAGGTGGGGCTGGCAACATCTACTTCATTTTTTTAAAACCGGGATTTCAGTGCCTGACACGAAGAACTCTGTCTTGCAGACCAGGCCGGTGGTTTTGCATACATGGTCTGCATAACCCGCTCCTGCCTCGGCAAAAATATTATAGGCCGCGGTGGCTCCGGCTTGTTCAAGTTCCAGAAGTTCATCCTCAAAGCGGGCCGTGGCGGAAACCGGTCCTTGAAAGCCCGCGGACTTGATTTCCTGCAGGGCCAAGAGGTTTGCCTGGTGTTTGGTCATGGTCAGCATGATGATTTTGATCTTTTGCAGGTCGATCTTGCGCCAGAAATCATAATCCGTCGCATCCCCCCAGATTACCCGACGCCCTTCGCTCTGATGCTTGGTTACCGTTTTTTTATTGTAATCTACGGCAAGCACTTTGTCAGCTTGGCGTTCCCTCGTGGTGTTATAGGCCATTGTTCCGAAGGGACCCATCCCGAAAATAAGAATATCGGCAGGGCCAAGATTTATTTCAAGGTCATCCTTATGGCGGGTTCTGGTTTCAAATCGGCGGAAAAAACCGGCAAACCGGTCATAGATGACCAGAGCCTTGCTGTTTAATGGCGCCGCTGCCAGGAAGGAAAAGGTCAGTGCCAAAGCGACAATGATAAGCCATTGAGGGTCGAGCCAGCCCTTTTTGGCGGCAATCGCCGCGACCAGCAGGCCGAATTCAGAGTAACTGGAGAGGGTGAGCGCGGCCAGTAAACTTGTTCGGGCCCGAAGGCGGAAGAGGGTCAGCACCAGGAAAAACAATATTGACTTGACGACAAGAGTAGCTAACAGGGCCAGGGCAATAAGTACATGCTCCATTTGGGGGATACCGGTTAGTCCTATCTGAAAAAAGAACCCGATCAGAAAAAGGTCCTTGAAGCCATAGAGGGAGTTGGACAATTCAGAGGACCGTGTATGGGAGCCCACCAGAATGCCAGCAATCAGAGCGCCAAGGTCGGGTTTGAGCCCCACCATGGAGAAGCTGGTGGCGCCAACCACCAGCGCAATAAAAAAACCGGACAGCGGCAGAAGCTCTCCATGACCAATATGATCAATGAGATAGAGTAAAAGAGGTCGGGCAGCAATGAGTACCAGGGGAAGAGCCAGTGCCCAGATGGCGGGGAACTCGCCCTTGGATATAGCGAGAAAGAAGACAGCCATCAGATCCTGCATAATGAGGATGCCGATGGAGGCCCGTCCATGCAGGGCATTCATCTGGCCTTTTTCTTCAAGGAATTTGACGGCAAAAACCGTGCTGGAAAAACTTAAAGCAAAACCGATCAATGTGGCTTGCGCTAAACTAAGACCGGTAAAATGATGCAAGCCAAAGGCTGAGCCGACCAGGACGAGCAGGGACAAAAAGGTGATGGTAAGCAGGGCATGGATGGTGGCTCCGCCCCAGACCTCGGGCTTTGTCATCCCTTTGAGGTCGAGTTTCAGGCCGATAGTGAACAAGAGAAGGAGAATTCCCAGGTCGGCAATCTTTTCCAGATCAAGCGAACCATCGGTTAAGCCAAGAAAGTTCATGAGAAAGCCGGAGAGGAGAAATCCGAGCATGGGCGGCAGATTGAACTGTTTGAAGGCAAAGCCGAAAAGAAAGGCGCTGGCAATCCAGGCGCTATTGACAAAAGTTGGGGTGTGCAGGAAATCCATCATCAAAGTATGACGTGTTTGGTGAGGTAAAATTCTAGATGAAAATTAAATTTCATGGCTACTCCTGGATGGTTTTTGATGCAATCAACCTGTGTAGGAGCAAAAAAATACACTTCCAAAAGCAAATTTACAACACCAAATGAGTTTTTCTTTTACGGTAATTGCGGAGGTGGCGGTGAAGCCTGGTTGTTTCTCCGGCCATGATTCCTCCTGATTCCTTTACCGGCCCACGCCGGCCGGCCGGATCTGTCGCGGAGGACAACACTGGAATTTTGGGTGGTGTTGATAATTTTTTGGGCGATAATATAGATGGTGCCATCATTTTCTTGAGCCTTGGAGCCGCGTACCGTGATCTTATCACCTATGCTGAGTGGAATGCCGTGTTCCTGCCAGTAGTGTTGAGGAGCAGACTAACTTTTATATGTATGGGGGTAACGGTGATTACATGTACCCGATTGCGGATGATACAGTTCTGAACGCTATTCCAGACCAGGCAGTGTACACCGTCAAGCTGTCCGCCGAAACGGCTGATGCAGTTTTGGTAGGGAATGCTCCGCTGCGTACTTTAGTCGAACAATCGCTAAGCGTCCCTATCTGAATACTGAACTTTCTGCCGCACTCTTCCCCACCGTAATCGTCCCGGCTTCGCATGATGTTTCCACCATGAATATTCCAGGGTTGCAGACCGTTAGTTGGACTAACCCAACAGGAGGGGTCACTATGAATGGGGTAATGATTGGCTGGTGGGACGGGAGCAATGATAATTATGTGGATTCAGAACATCTGCTGCCCTCAACGACTTCAGTACAATTGGACACCTCGAGTTTCAGCGTCCCTCAAGTTAATAACGGTAACGGTAGGATACAGATGTGGGGCTATGACAGCTACAGCACAGGAGAATAGACATAAATTGGAGGATGGAATAACTGTTGCCAGGGTGGTTACGATCAACTTGGTTGGAGGGCAGGTTGTTGAGCGTATCACTCAGCATCATACTTGAAAAATTGATCATGTGCGACAAATCCGGACAGTTTACTTGTTCCCTAGAAGGCTGTTTATTTTTATCGCTTTGATAAAATTCTATTGTACAATATTACGGTACAACAATCTTAAGAGGTGACACTATGCTTCAAACAACTTACTCTAATGCCCGAGCAAATTTTGCTGGTTTATGTGACGAGGTGACGGACAATCGTGAAATTGTTGTTATCCGTCGTCGTAAAGGTGGTAGCGTAGCTATGATTGCAGCTGATGAATTGGAAAGCCTGCTGGAAACAACTCATTTGCTCCGTTCTCCTGTCAACGCAGAAAGGTTACTTGCCGCTCTTGACCGCGCTCTTAAATGTGAGGGGGGACCTGCCACTATTTCGGAACTTCGCAAGGATATGGGTTTTGAAGAGTAAGAGCCGTGAGGCTATTTTTCAACCAGAATTCCGCGATGATTTACGTCATTGGGTTGAAACCGATCGTAAAGTTACACTTCGGGCTTTTAGTCTGATTGAAGCCATTATGCGAGACCCTTTTTCTGGCATCGGTAAGCCGGAACCTCTCAAATATCTCTCCCCTGGCACATGGTTCCGTCGATTGACTCAAGAACACCGTATAGTGTATCTTGTCCGCGATGATCGAATTGATTTCCTACAAGCCCGCTATCATTATTAACGACAAAAGTGATAAGCATTGAGGCGTGCCCCTATCAGCTAACAGATCATACAACCTTGGGTTTTCGGTTGTGGAACCTCAATTGGTTCGCAAACGATACCCCCTGTTTGCAAACCCTACGACATTGAATGTGGTGCTTGAGAAATCTGGAATTACTCTCTTTAGCCCAACGCTTGGCTCCGGTAGCTCAACCCGGTAGGTTGGGTTGAGGCACGAAACCCAACATTTTGGAATGACGAAATATATTGAATCACGCACCAATTACGGTCCGGGGGAATGATCTGGCAAGACTTTTCCGGACAAATAATTACGCAGCTTTTTGATGAGCCGCCTCATAGGCAGCTGGGCTCAAATAACCTATAGCTGAGTGACGCCTCTGGCGATTGTAAAAGACCTCAATGTATTCGAAAATACTGCTTTTCGCGTCGGCCCTGGTCTCATAGTGTTCGTGATGAGTCAATTCGGTTTTGAGGGTATGGAAAAAACTTTCCGATGGCGCATTATCCCAGCAGTTTCCTTTTCGACTCATGCTGCAGGCAAAGCCAGATTTCTGGATCGACCCTTGGTAGAGTTCTGATGCATACTGACTTCCACGATCACTATGCAGAAGCAATCCAGCTGCCGGTTTTCTTTTTGTCATTGCCATATGGAGTGCATCGTCTACCAACTGAGCATTGATGCGAGACGACATGCTCCATCCGACCACTGCCCTTGAGAAAAGATCTATCAAAACGGCTAAATATAACCAACCTTCACCAGTTTGGATGTAAGTGATATCTCCGGCATAAATTGTATCCGGGCAGGCAACTTGAAATTGGCGGTCCAGTACATTGGCGGCGACTGATACGTGGACGACTGACAATTTCTCCGCCTGCTGCCAGATCCTGCTTGATGCGCCGGGTGCCATATACTTTGCGGTTTATTTCGAAAACTGCTTTTATCTTTTGGCTAACTCGCTTATCGGCGACACGATGAGGACTTTCTGGCTGTTCCAGCCAATCATAATAGCCGCTACGAGGAACACCCAGAACTGAGCACATCAGGGTGACTCGAAATTCTTTGTTGTGCTGTTGAATGAAAGCGTACTTCACGACATGCTTCGCGCAAAGTACGCTGCGGCCTTTTTTAGGATATCTCGCTCCTCCTTCAAACGGCGAGTCTCAAGGCGGAGACGTTTCACTTCCTCATAGATATGCTCATCAGCCACCTTTTCACCCTTATTTTTAACAGGGCGGTGAATCTGGCCGATCCATGTATATAACGTATTCTTGTTAACCCCCAGTTCCTTTGCGGTCTGGGAAACTGGTTGAGCGCTCTCCACGGCAAGTTTAACAGCTGACGCTCGAAACTCAGCTGTATATTCGACAGGTTTCTTTCTCTCACTCATTTGGACACACCTCCTTAGATTGGGGCATCATTCATACCCGATGTTGTGTGTCCGGAAAAGTATAAATTCATCATGTCTCGTCGGCGATGGTCTGAAGGGCATCACGATCAAAATAATAGGGATCGGAGGAGAGGGAGGTGGTGGGGGGTCATGGTTTTTTAAGTATGAGGTGGAGGTTTCGTTAATGATCTGCCGAGGTAATTTTTGTCTGAAAACAAAAAAACGGCTATAGCCCAAAACGGTAAGGGTGAATCGGCGCAGAATATACCGTAGAAACGAAATTGATGCAAAAGGAGATCGTTTGATGATTATCTTTGTTAATATGAAGTATGGGTGATAAATTAACTCCTTTCCTAAGGGACACGGAAAATACCAATTTACCATAACGCATCCCGGCTTTGGGCCATCTTTGGTCGAGACTCAATCACAAAATCCTCGACGTAGCGCTGCTACGCCTGCGGTTTTGTTCAATCGGCGCGCCCAAATCTGTCCCAGATCCGGGCGCGATCCAGGTAAATTGGTATTTTCCGCGTCCCTAAGTAAGCGATCACAGGACACTCCACCTGTTTCGCAGTCTCGCTTGAGGAGTTCCCCTTTCACCACACAAATTCTGATTAAATCATGTCCCAGTCTCATATCCGCATCCGGGGCGCCCGGATGCACAACTTAAAAAATATCGATCTTGATCTCCCGCGCGATAAGTTCATTGTCTTTACCGGATTGAGCGGGTCCGGTAAATCGACTTTGGCCTTTGACACCCTCTATGCCGAGGGCCAGCGGCGGTATGTCGAATCGTTGTCCACCTACGCTCGGCAATTCTTGGGGCAGATGGATAAGCCCGAAGTGGATAGTCTTGAGGGACTCTCTCCCGCCGTCTCCATCGAGCAGCGGACTACCAACCGCAACCCCCGGTCAACGGTCGGCACCATTACCGAAATCTACGATTATCTGCGGCTGCTTTTCGCCAGGGTCGGTAGGCCCAGCTGTCCTCAATGCGGCAAGGCCATTCACGCCCAGAGTGTTGAGGCCATGGTTACCAGTCTGATCAATCGTCCGGAGGGCAGCAAGATCATCCTCCTCGCTCCTCTGGTGGAGGGCAAGAAGGGCAGTCATGCCTTGGTCTTCTCCCGGATGCGCAAGGAGGGTTTCATCCGGCTGCGGGTAAACGGTGAATTTGTCTCTCTTGACCAAGAGATTGAGCTGGATAAGAACAAGCGCCACACCATCGAAGCCGTGGTTGACCGGTTGGTGATCAAGGAGTCGATTGAGCGGCGTCTGGCCGAGTCGGTGGCCACGGCGGTCGGTCTGGCCGATGGGCTGCTGCTGGTCCTCGTCCCTGAGACCAAAGAGGAGATGCTCTTCTCCGAGCGGGCCGCCTGTATCACCTGCGGCATCAGCTTGCCCGATCTTTCGCCCCAGCTTTTTTCTTTTAATAACCCTAAAGGGGCCTGCGCCGAATGCGGTGGGTTGGGGGTTAAGCAGTTCTTCGACCCCAACCTGATTGTGCCGGACCCGGAACTCAGCATCAAGAAGGGGGCCATTGCCCCATGGCGCAACAGTTCTGCGATGTCGTACTCCCATCAGTTGTTGGCCTCATTGGCCCGTCACTATGGTTTTAGTCTGACCGCGCCGTTTAAGAGCTTGCCCGAAATCGCCAAGAACGCTATCCTCCACGGCACCGGTATCCAGGAGATTGCCTTTAGTTATGAACGGCGGCAGCGGCTACTCCATTTTGCCAAGCCCTATGAAGGGATTATTCCCCAGATGGCTCGCCGCTATGAAGAGACCAATTCAGGCCCTGTTCGCGAGGAGCTGGAGCACTATATCAGCGCCTGCTCCTGTTCTGCCTGCGGAGGCGCCCGGCTCAGCCCGGCCCCGCTGGCGGTGAAATTTGGCTCGTGGAACATCCATCAACTGTGCAGTCTGGGCATTGATCAGGTGTTGAGCGAATTGCCCACAATTCCGGTCTCCGCCCAAGAGTCGGCTATCGCGGCGCCGATCTTAAAAGAGATCTGTGAACGCCTCACCTTTTTGAAGGGTGTCGGTCTTGGCTATCTGTCGCTTGCTCGGAGCGCTTCGACCTTGTCCGGTGGGGAGTCTCAGCGCATTCGCCTGGCCTCCCAGATCGGCACCTCGCTTACCGGGGTCCTCTATATCCTGGACGAACCGAGTATCGGTCTGCACCAGCGGGACAACGAGCGGTTGATCAGGACCCTGACTCGGCTTAGGGATCTGGGCAACACTGTGATTGTGGTTGAACATGATGCCGATACCATTCTTGCAGCCGATCATGTCTTGGACATGGGCCCAGGGGCCGGGGTCCATGGGGGGCAGGTGGTCTATAACGGGCCGGTGGCGGGCTTGATTGCCGATGAAAATTCTGTTACCGGTGGCTACCTGTCTGGCCGCTTAAATATTGCATTGCCCTCCAAGCGGCGCAAAGCTGAACGGGGTAAGGCTATTACCATCATCAAGGCCCACGCCAATAACCTCCATGATTTGACCGTAGCCTTCCCCTTGGGGTTGTTCACCTGTGTTACCGGGGTTTCCGGGTCCGGGAAGAGTTCTCTGGTGATGGAGACCTTGCTTTCCGGGGCCGCGGCCATCGTTCAGGGCAGCCACGGACCTTCGCCTCAGTGCGAGCGAATCCGGGGGCTGGAGCATCTCGACAAGGTCATCGACATCGATCAGAGCCCCATTGGCCGGACCCCACGCTCGAACCCGGCCACTTACACCGGGGTGCTGACTCCTATCCGTGAGTTGTTCGCCAGGTTGCCCGAGTCCAGGGCCAGGGGGTACCTGCCTGGTCGCTTCAGTTTCAACATCAAGGGCGGTCGCTGCGAGGCCTGCGAGGGAGATGGGGTGATCAAGATCGCCATGCATTTTCTGCCCGATGTCTATGTCACCTGCGAGGCCTGTCGGGGAAAGCGCTACAATCGCGATACCCTTGATATCCTTTACCGGGCCAAATCAATAGCCGAGGTGCTCAGCATGAATGTTGAGGAGGCCTTGGATTTTTTTAAAAATATCCCGCCGATCCGTTCCCGGCTCCAGACCCTCTTTGATGTCGGTCTCTCGTATCTGGCCTTGGGCCAGTCCTCGGTCACCCTGTCCGGTGGTGAGGCCCAGCGGATCAAACTGGCGCGGGAGTTGAGTAAGCGGGGGACTGGCCGGACCTTGTATATCCTTGATGAGCCGACCACCGGCCTTCATCCCGCCGATATCCAGCATCTGTTGACCGTACTTCGGCGGCTGGTCGATGCCGGCAATACCATTGTGGTCATTGAGCACAATCTGGATGTGATCAAGACAGCTGATCATGTTATTGATTTAGGCCCTGAAGGCGGCGATGGCGGTGGTCAGATCATCGTCACCGGCACCCCGGAACAGGTGGCGGCGTGCGCTGAGTCTGCCACCGGGATTTTTCTCCGGCAGGTGCTGAGTTCAAGTGAAGGGGACGAATGAACTTGTTTCGTCTGAGGCCCAAATCCTTTTTCTCCCTGGTCCTTTCGGCTATGTTCGTCGTTTCGTTGCCGCTGCTGTTGGTGGTGATTGCCTCTGACCTGCTGATGGACCGTTTGGTGCTTGATAGCACCCGCTCAGTCTACCGCTCGGTGACCGCCAGTGAATTGAGTCAGGCCCTGCAGGAGCAGCTCACTCGGCAGGAGCGCCGTTACCGGCAATATTTGGTCCTGGGGGATGACTCGATTCAGGAGGATCTGCAAAGTGCGATCGCTCAGATCAACGGCACTATCTCAAGCCTCCTTGCTATCCCGCATAACCTTGAGCTTAAGGCGTTGTTCGATCTTCTGGCCAACCAGCAAAAGAAGATTCAGGCCTCGCTCCAGCCTACCAGGGGCGTGGGCGCGACCATCAGTGATGACGATTTTAGCGCCATTAACGACACAGGGCGTCAGATCTACCTGCTGAGCCAGCGTGGTATCTATAACGAGGTTGAAACCTTGCATCGCGAAGAGGAGCAGGCGGAGAAATTACTCTTTGCTCTGGCCAGTACCTGTTTGCCGCTGACCATTATCTTAGTCTTTTTTCTCACCCGGTTGATTACCCGGCCCATCAAACAGATTGACCAGGGCCTCCATCTCTTGGGGCAGGGAGATTTTACCACCGAAATTACGGTGAACGGTCCTGACGATCTTGCCTCTCTAGGCACCCGCCTCAACTGGCTCAGGCAGCAGTTGGCCTATTACGAACAGGAAAAAAATAAATTCGCCTCCCACATTTCGCACGAACTCAAGACCCCGCTGGCCTCAATCCACGAGGCCGCCGAACTCCTGGGCGATGGGGTTGCAGGCCCGGTGAGCGAACAGCAGCGTGAGGTTATCGGCATCCTGCGTAAAAACTGCGGGGAACTGAAGAGATTGATCGAAAACCTGGTGGGACTGACCATGGCCCAGGCCGAAAGGGCCTGCTTGCAGATGAGTGAATTTGATCTCAAAGACCTTGTCGCTGAGGTTGTCGGTGACTACAAGCCGGCAATCGTCAACAATACCTTGACCCTTACCATGGTGATCGATACCTGTACCCTGCTGGCCGATCGTCAGCGGATTAAAACCGTGGTTGACAACTTGCTGTCAAACGCTATTAAATACACCCCTTCCGGCGGCACGATCACGATTTTCGGTCAAAACGCCAATGGGCAGGTGGTGCTTGAGATTCACGATTCCGGGCCTGGAATCCCGGAATCGGAACAAGAGCAGATCTTTTCACCATTTTTTCATGGCGCTGCCACTACCTGCCGCAGCCATGTTAAGGGCACGGGGCTTGGCCTTGCTATTGCCAAGGAGTACGTCGCCGCCCATAACGGCACTTTGGAACTGGTGCAGTTGGTAGAAACCGGAGCCTGCTTTAGGATTACCCTGCCCCACATCTGTTAAGGAATATCATGCGTCGTGTAGCTTTTGTCTGTTGTATTATTGTATGTGCGGTTACCGCAGGGTGTCTTCCTGTAAAATTTCCGTCAGCGCCAGCCGGTCAGGGTGCGCCGCCAGCGCTCACTGGGGAGGTTGGGCCGTATTGGCATCAAGTATCGGCAGAAGTTGTCCCTGCCGATGCCCTGGCGTACTATGCTGCCCTAAAAGTTCTGACTAGCGAGGAGCTGGTTCTGGAGTATCAGCGCCTGCTCAAGGCCCTTGATTCAACCGATAATCGGCTCGCTAACGTCCAGCTGGTGATGCTGGCCTCTCTGCCGGGCCAGCCTTTTGTTGATGGCAATCAGGCGGTGAAGGCTCTTGCTGCGGCACGCCAGGATTCCGAGTTCCATCGCCGGTTGGGAGATCTGTTCATCCTGATCAACGACCAGTTGGTATCTTGTGAGAAGACGATCAGCCAGGACCAGGAGTGTGCCAATGCCCTGCGCGTCGCCCGTAAGAAAGCAAAGACCCAAGGCGGAGAACTGGTGGCCTGCCGTGAAGAGCGGGATGACCTGGCGTTTAAGCTTAAGAAACTTCAGGATATTGAGCGCGGTTTGATTGACCGGGGGCGAAAAAAATGAACCAGCTGCTCTCCAGAGGAACCCTATGCCCCAGAGTGTGATTCTGCTGGTCGATGATGATACCGACCTCTTAAGCCTTCTCTCGATGCGTCTTGTTGCTGAGGGATACCAAGTTCACCAGGCGACCAGCGCCGAAGAGGCGCTGGCAAGGCTCTCGGTTGTTCGTCCGGATTTGGTGGTGACCGACTTGAGGATGAGCGGCATGGACGGGCTGAATCTCTTTGACAGCATCCGCGCCGGCAATCCATTCCTGCCGGTGATCATTATGACTGCCCACGGCTCGATTCCCGAGGCCGTCGCGGCCACCCAGCGAGGTGTTTTCTCTTTTCTCACCAAGCCCTTGTCCGGCATGGCCCTGCTCATGGAGATCAAGCGGGCCTTGAATCTCAGCGGCGCCAGCCAGCTCCCGGCCGTCCGGCAAGAGGAGAGTTGGCGCCAGGATATTATTCATCAAAGCCAGGCGATGACCGATATTCTGGCCCAAGCGCAACTGGTGGCGGGAGGTCGGGTGAATATCCTGATCCTCGGCGAGAGCGGGACCGGCAAGGAGCTGCTGGCCAAGGCCATTCATCGGGCCAGCCCTCGCTGTCACAAGCCGTTTATTGCCATTAACTGCGGGGCCATCCCTGAGACCTTGCTTGAGTCGGAGCTGTTCGGTCACGTCAAGGGGTCGTTTACCGGGGCGGTGCGGGATCACCATGGTCTGATCCGGGCGGCGGATCAAGGGACCCTGTTTCTTGATGAGATCGGGGATACGCCGCTCTCTTTTCAGGTCAAGCTGCTGCGGGTCATCCAGGAGCGGATTTTGCGCCCGGTAGGTTCAGCCGAGTCGGTGGGTGTTGATGTCCGGATCATCTCAGCCACCCACCGACCCCTGGCCCAGATGGTGAGTGACGGGCTTTTTCGGGAGGACCTGTATTACCGGCTGAATGTTGTCTCTCTTAGTCTGCCGAAACTTGCCGAGCGGGCGGAAGATATTCCCCTCCTGGCCAATTATTTTCTGCGCGAGAGCGCCCGCAGCGCGGACAAGACCATCCACGGCTTTGCTCCCGAGGCCATGGAGATGTTGATCGGCGCTCCGTGGCCGGGCAATATCCGCCAGCTCTACAACGTGGTGGAACACTCGGTGGCCCTGGCCACCTCGCCGATCATCCCTGCGTCGCTCATCGGCATGACCATCCAGAAAAACTTTGCCCGTTACCCGACCTTTGCCGAGGCCCGGATGCGTTTTGAGCAGGAGTACCTGATCAGCCTCTTGAAGATGACCGAGGGCAATGTCACCCAGGCCGCCCGGATCGCCGACCGCAACCGCACCGATTTTTACACCCTCCTCCAGCGTAACCACATTATCCCGGCCTTGTTCAAGAAGGAGTGAGTTGGTTGGAGTAGGATGACAGGAAGTGACCTCTGCGAGAGGTTCCTAAAAGACACGTTTTTTGTCAAGAAACAAGTGAGAGCAAGAAGGTGTACCATCCGGTAAAGTACCAAAAAATCCTTTCAACTTTACTGTGTTTCCATTATAACTGCTTGCATTGTAACTGTCGTGTTTAAGCTTTAAAATGAGCGGATTTTCGTAATTGTAATTGTTCAGTAGGCCTCTTTAGTTGGGGTATTGCTGGATAGTTCCCCTTAACTCATTTTTTTCATACACCCATACTTTTAAGGATTCCATCATGACTGATCAGACAAACGACCAACAGGCTGAGGCCCCGATCTTTCGCCTCCAGAAGATGTATGTAAAAGATCTCTCTTTTGAAAACCCCAATGCACCAGAGGTCTTTACCGTCAAGCAGAGTGAGCCGAAAGTTGAAGTTAATCTTGGCCTCAAGCACAAGATTGTCCCAGGGGACAGCCTTTATGAGGTCTCCCTCTCCATTACCGCCAAGGTGACTCAGGGAGAGACGGCCCAAACTCTCTTTATTATCGAGGTTGAGCACTGTGCCGTTTTCACCATCAAGCATATCCCGGAGCAGCATGTCCCGGTGGTATTGGCGGTTGATTGTCCGTCCATGATGTTCCCCTACACTCGCCAGATTATCAGCCAACTTACTGTTGATGGCGGGTTCGTTCCCTTCTTGATGGAGCCGGTTAACTTTCTGGCCCTGTACCAGAATCAACAGCGTCAGGCCACAGCTCAAGAGAAGCAGCAACAGCAGTAATTTGTACCATCTCCGCACTTGGCCCGCCGGGGCAGTTTCTCCAGACAGGAAGAGCTGCCCCGTGTCATTTCCTCCTCTTCTGTACCCCCCCCAAGCCATTTTGGGCTATTAACCTGAATAAGTTACAAAATCCTTTCAGATTTGTTCTCATTTCTGCTACAGTTGGGGCATGAAGGAACAAAGTCAAGGCACTATAGCTATAAGTGGGGCGAGTGGATTTGTCGGCTCCCATCTTACCCGCGTCCTGCAGAGTGACGGGTGGAATGTTGTGCCCTTGGGTCGACAGGATCTCGGTGATGTCGACGCATTGGTCAATCGCCTGCATGGGGTCCGGGCTGTCATTAACCTTGCCGGCGCTCCGATCCTCAAGCGTTGGACCGAGGAATATAAGAAGATTTTGGTTGAAAGCCGGATCGGGGTGACTCGTCGTCTGGTCGAGGCCATGTCCAGGCTCAAGAAATCCCCTACCGTATTTATTTCCACCTCAGCCGTGGGGTATTATGCTGCTGGCCGGCGTCACACCGAAGCCGATCATCTTCCAGCCGAGGGTTTTCTTGGCAATCTGGCCAAGGCATGGGAGCACGAGGCCTGGCAGGCCAGGGATCTTGGCGTTCGTACCTGCATCTTCCGTTTGGGCGTGGTCTTGGGGCCCGGAGGCGGGGCCTTGGCTCAAATGGCGCCCATGTTTCGATTGGGTTTGGGCGGGACCATTGGTAGCGGCAGCCAGGCCTTTTCCTGGATTCATTGCGATGACCTGATCCGGGCCTATAGCGCCGCCATAAGTGATTCGCAGTGGGAGGGAGCCTATAATCTCACGGCTCCCCATCCAACCACCAACGCGGCATTGACCCGAGCCCTGGGGGTAACCCTTGGGCGGCCGACCTGGCTACCAGTTCCAGGGCTGATACTCTCATTGATTTTTGGTGAAGCGGCCACAATCCTGACGCAGGGACAAGAAGTCATCCCTAAACGATTACTGGAGGGAGGGTTTCAATTTTCTTTTTCTACTATCGAGCAGGCGGTGGCTCATTGCCTGTAACTGTAGTCATTGGCATTGATATATTAGGGACTCGGAAAATACCAATTTACCATAACGCATCCCGGCTTTGGGACAGATTTGGTCGCGATCCAGGTAAATTGGTATTTTCCGAGTCCCTTAACTGTAACTACTCGGTTCGAGGCCGGGAACACTCGATAAGCTCTGAACCGCAACTGTTCAGCTGTGCCACAGATGCACGAAAGAGGTCTGCGAAGTGTGCTGTTGCACATGAGCAGACCGATGACAAAGCGGATATGGCGCTGCTGGGCAGTTACTATAAATTACAAAAAGACTAACGAGGACCCCATCGTGATCAGAAAACGACAACCCAGGCGAGGCAAGGGCTCACGCATTGAGCGATCGGCAGGCAATGGTAAACGGCGGGGCGAATCCCGGCGTCACCAGCAGCACGAAGGCAGCAAGACTATTATCGGGCGGTTTCAGGTCTCGGCTGATGATATCGTAGGCTTTATCCTCTCCAGTGGCGGACAGGCGGAGACTGCTGAGATCATGGGGGCCTTTGACTTGGGACGCAGCGCTCGCAAGGAACTCCATAACGGGTTGCATGCCTTGGTCACCCAGAAAGTCCTGCGCCAGATCGATGACGACACCTATGGCGTTCGCGACAGCCAGGAGTATAGTGAAGGGATCTTGACTGTCAACCCCCGTGGCTTTGGTTTCGTGGTCCTTGATCCGCCTCCGGCCAGGAATCAGCCCTCCGACGTTTTTGTTGCTGAGCGCAATCTCAGCACGGCCCTTCATGGCGATCGGGTACTGATCAAGATCAGCTCCGTCGGTCGGGAAGGCAAGCAGGAGGGCCGGGTCATTAAGGTTTTGGACCGGGGTACTGAGTTGATTGTCGGCATCTATAAGGCCGGAACTCCGGTGGGGATGGTAAGCCCGGAGGATGAGCGTTTCGCTTTCAATATCCTGGTCCGTAGGGAACAGAGCTGCGGGGCCAAGGATGGCGAGGCGGTCGTGGCCAGGATCACAGAGTATCAGAACGTCGGCGGGGTTAACTGCAAGGGGGAGATTGTCGAGGTCTTGGGTAATCCGGACAGTCTTCGGGTGCAAACGGAGATTGTTATTCGTAAATTCAAGCTGCCCCATGTCTTCAGCCCTGAAGTGGAGCAGCAGTTGGCGGCGGTAAGCGATATTGTGGAAGTTGGTCCTGGTCGGCTTGATCTGCGCAATATTTTGCACATCACCATTGATGGTGAGACGGCCCGCGACTTTGACGATGCGGTGGCTGTTGAGACTACGGCAACGGGCTGCCGGCTTTATGTCTCTATTGCCGATGTCAGCCATTATGTCCAAGAAGGCAGCGCCCTGGATGCCGAGGCCTACCAGCGTGGCACCAGTGTCTATTTCCCGACCATGGTGGTGCCCATGTTGCCGGAGCGCCTGTCCAACAATCTGTGCAGCCTGGTGCCGAATCAAGATCGGTATGCCTTCAGCGCCATTATGGATTTTGACCATCAGGGTCGCCTCCAGAACAAACGTTTTGGTAAGTCCGTGATCTTGAGCCGTTATCGGATGACCTACACTTTGGTCCGCCAGATATTGATCGATCAGGACCCTGCTGTGCGCGAGCAGTATTCAGTCCTGCTTGAACCCTTGGCGGAGATGGAAAAATTGGCCCGTCTGCTCCTTAAAGAACGGATGGCCAGGGGCAGTATTGGTTTTGAACTGCCGGAAGCCTTCGTGGAGGTGGCGGAAGACGATACGGTCAAGAATGTCGCCCGTAGTGAGCGGAATTTTGCCCATCAGTTGATCGAGGAGTTTATGCTTGCGGCCAACGAGGCCGTGGCCCATGCCATGGACGATAAGCATCTGACCCGCGGCCTCTATCGAATTCACGAGACCCCGGACCCGATCAAGGTGGCTGAATTTGCTCAATTTGCCAAGACCATGGGGCTTGCTATCCCGAACGAGGGGCCTGGTACGCCAGCCTGGTTTGGCAAGGTTCTGGAGCTGGGTAAGGGGACGCCCCAGGAGTATATCGTCAATAATCTCTTGCTTCGGACCATGAAGCAGGCCCGGTATTCTCCAGATAATGCCGGACATTTTGGGCTTGCGGCAAGCCACTACTGTCATTTTACTTCGCCCATCCGCCGTTATCCCGACCTAATGGTCCATCGGGCCTTGGCCGGATTTTTGAGTTCCGGGACTCCGAAACCGGCAAGGAAGCCACCTAAGCTCAAGGAAGGCGAGGAGTATCAGGACCCTGTGGTGGCCGCTGGTGAGTTTCTTTCCAGCCGTGAGCGGGTGGCGGTTGATGCCGAACGGGAGATGGTTGATCGTCTCAAGGTCCGTTACATGGAGGACAAGATCGGCGAGTCATTTGCCGGCATTGTCTCTGGCGTCGCTTCCTTTGGGCTTTTTGTCGAGCTGCTTGACTCTTTTATTAGCGGGGCGGTGGCGATCACCGATTTGACCGATGATTATTATCATCTGGATGAACGTAATCACCGGATGATCGGCAAACGGACCAACCGTATCTATCAGATCGGCACCTTGGTGCAGGTCACCGTTTCAAGTGTGGAAAAGGCCCGCCGCCGGATCAATTTTGTGATCAATTCCTGAGGTATGGCAGAGCGGAGGGATAGAGGGTAAAGGACGACAGCGCCCCGTTGGTGAACATGGCTTCTTGGTAGAGGTACTCAAAATACTGGTAGTAGGGCCGGTCGATGAAGCGCCACCGACCGTAATCCCGATCGAAGTAGCGCTCTTCCCGGTAATAGGTTTCGGTCTGGGTGTTGGTGTAGTGCCAGGTCTCAATGCTCCCCTGAGCGTTTTCGGTAAAGGACTTGTGGGTCGGCGCGCCCCAGGCAAGATAGACTTCGGCCGGGGTGAATCCGATCTGGATTTTCCCCTGGCGGATGAGACTCTGGTGGGTTTCCGGCAGGGCGCCAAGCGTCGCTTTGTTTCTGGTCAGCCGGCTGTCCAGGGTCTCGCAGCCAGTCGCGGCGAGACAAAAAAACGCACAGACGGCAAGCAATCCGCCGACTCTTTTCAGGCGCCAACAGCTAATGTTCAGCAGGCCACGGTTCATTGTCTTTTTCCTCCAGCAGATAGCAGAATCGATCCCATTCAAACTCGCGTCCTGAGATCGGGCAGCGCAGGATTACTTTTCGTTCCGTCAATCCAATTACCTCCCAGTCTCCTCCACGCTTGTCGCCTGTAATCCTGATCTTTTGTCCGAGGGTAAATGGATATGGTGTGAAAAGAGCTACTTTGTTGGTCGACATGGTAATTTCCTGAGTTTAGGCGGCTGGATAGGTATGTTGAAGAGGTGGAAAAAGGCATATCAGTAAAATAATAAGCAACCCGTTAAAAGGCCAGTTTTTTGTCATTATTTTCACTGAGTTATTTTGTGTGCCGAGTGGAGGAAACTGTCCCGGTTCGCGAACGTAATAAAAAAAAGTTGTCCACCCTGCAGGGCTCAAAGTGCTGGTATCTCGGGTGAAAGGCCACGGCTGTTGTTCTCGTTGCTTAACCGTCGGATTCGAATGGCTCTCCGCCGATCAGCGATCAGAAATATGGTTACTGTCGTGCCTTTGCCGGGGCGTGACTCTATGGAAATCGCCCCTCCTTGTTCACTGACGATTTTTTGGGCCAGGGTGAGTCCCATGCCGTGGCGTCTGGTTTTACGGGTATAGAAGGGAGCGAAGACCCGGGGTTGGTCTTCGGGGCTGATTCCGCATCCGTGGTCGGTGACGGTAATCTGGTAGGGTAAAGATTTGCCGCTGGGACCGATGGTGATTTCGATTTCGCTGTCCGGGCTCGAGGCGTCACAGGCATTCTCTACAATGGCGACAAGGGCCTTGATGATCAGTCCGAGATCAATGGATACCGATTCCTTTGGCATCTTTTCAGTGTTGTGGATGGTGAGGGAAAGGGCAAATTTTTCTACCTGAGGAGTTATGGTGGCGGTGATTTCGTTAACCACAGTCGTCAGGGTAACGGGGCAGACCATTGGCAGCGGGAGTTTCGAGAAGGCGCCCAGGCTGTCGAGGAGGCCTTCCAGGCGTTTTGATTCATCGAGAATAGCCTGGCAGTATCGGTTGTCGGAACCTGGTTGTCTTGCCAGGCGGTTGGCCAGGCCGCCGATGACTGATATCGGGTTGCGGATCTGGTGGTTGATGTCGTCGAGCATCCGTCCGACCGAGGCGACTCGTTCGGTGCGTTTCAGAGTCTTTTCGATGCCCTTGATGCCACTGATGTTGTGGATCGACAGGATGGCGTTGGTCTGGCCCTCACTGTGGAATTTGGAGGTGGAGATCTGGGCGATGAAGCGGGTGTCATCGAAGCGCCGCAACATGACCTCATCCTCGTATTCAGGAGCGGTGCGGGCCAGATGGAGCAGGTTGGGGGCCAGGATGTCCTGGTCATCGGTCATGAAGAGTGAAAAGATTGACTTGCCGGTAAGCTCGGCGGTTCCGGCTGTTTGGAACATGGCAGCGGCTTTATGGTTGGCAAAGGTGATCCGGTCGTTGGCGTCGACGATCAAGATGGCGTTATTGATAACGCTGAGGATGGTGCCGGTCAGGGTGCGCAAAGAGGTCATTTGCGCCCTCAGGCTGGCAGTTCGTCAAGAAATTCGTTTTCCTCCATTAATGGCCCCTTGCCCTGTTCGTGAATAAACGCTTCCAAATCGGTATAGGCCCTGACGTTGATATTGAGGAAAAGTAGGGCGATTCCGCCCTCGTCTGTTCGGATCACCTCACCCTTGATCCGTAGTGGACGATTGGTGGTTGATGTGGCATCGTGGAACTCGATATCGCACTGGTTGCCCTCTTCCTGGTCGGGGCAGCCAAGGACCCACATGCCGATCAAGCTGAGGTTTTGGGCCGAGCATTTAAGGTAATTGTGGTTGTCGAAAAACAGATCGACTTTGCCGTGGTAGGGAATTCGCGGTTTTTTTCGATTGGATTGTTGGCGGTTCACGAGGTTCTCCGGAGATGCAGATAATAGTGAAAAAAGGCGGTTTCCCGCTAGTCAAGACTGAAAATACTACAATGAATCATTGACTTGGTCAAAGTAAAACGATATTGGAAAGGCGGAGGGTGAAAAATGCAGCGAGCGCTGATCTACACAGGGATTATCGTGATAGTACTGGGGCTGGCATGGCCGTGGCTCCACCGTATTCCCTTAGGGCGGTTGCCGGGGGATATCATGATTGACCGACCGGGATTTAAGGTTTATATCCCGGTGACTTCGATGATCGTGATTAGCGCGTTCCTGACCCTGTTGGCCAGAATCTTCAGAAAGTAGTAGCTCGTTGTGGGAGTATAGTTTAGCCCTTGTTCCCAGGTGCGAGGCTTTCCACTACAAAGGGGGAGCAGCGCAGGGCGACGCTCTGCTTCTTGACCCAGACCAGGACCATGGTCATTGTCTCACCGTCAAGGTTGACGATGCTCGGTAGTTCTTCGACAAAATCGATGTCCTCGGTGTCAAACTCATAGAAGACACTGGAGCAGTAAGGGTCAACCATCAGGATGAATTTGCTGGTGGCATAGGGGTGGCGATGGGGTGTGCCGGAAAAAGGGACATGGGTATCCCGAAGGTCGCTGAAGCGCTGACTCTTGGTAATGGTCAGAATTTCAAATCTCTTGGCCTCTTGCAAAAATTTAGTGATCGGCATATGGTCTCTATTAGTCATTCTCAGCAAGGGAAAATGGTTGGCATGGTTGATTGGTCAGGTGCTGATCTTACTGTATAAGTTTGAAAGGAACCTTGTCAACCTCTTTGCTGCGTATTGCCCCTGGAAAAGGAGAGGATTGTGCGCAAATATGCTATTTCTCGATCGTTCTAAATCGAGTATAGTGTTTCCTCAAATCAAAATTTATCATTATTACATGCAACATAAAGGAGAGATAACCATGAGCGATGACAAAGTACTCCATCTTAATGACACCAACTTCGAAGCGGAAGCGCTGAACGGGGCACTGCCCTGCCTGGTTGACTTCTGGGCTCCTTGGTGTGGCCCTTGCAAGGCGATTGGCCCTGTGATTTCTGAACTTGCCGCTCAGTTTGACGGTAAGGTCAAGATTGCGAAGATGAATGTCGATGAAAGCCCGGCCACCCCTGGGAAATATGGTATCAGAGCTATTCCGACTCTGATCCTGTTCAAGGATGGCAAGGTGATTGACCAGGTAACAGGCGCCGTGGGCAAGGCTCAGCTGCTGGCCATGATTGAAAAAGCCAGTTGAGGATAGCCTGAACCCTTTTTTATGGATAATAATTTGATACATCAACTTATTATAGTTGGCGGCGGTCCGGGTGGACTGAATGCGGGGATCTATGCCTCTAGGGCAAGGATTGATACGGTGCTGTTGGAAAAGGGTGCAGCCGGCGGCCAGATACTGGTAACCGATTGGATAGACAATTATCCTGGTTTTCCTGAAGGGGTGGGCGGGTTTGACCTAGCTGAGCGGATGCGGGCTCAGGCCGAGCGTTTTGGCCTGAATATCGCCCTTAAGAGTGCGGTCAGCATGAATTTGACGGATAAAGTCAAGATCATCCAGTGTGAGGATGGGACTACTCTTAAGGCGCATGCTGTGATTATTTCCACAGGGGCTCGGCCTAACCGGCTGAACGCTCCTGGCGAGTTGGAATTGACTGGTAAGGGTGTCTCATATTGCGCTACCTGTGACGGCCCTTTTTATCGGGACATGGATATTGCTGTGGTTGGTGGTGGAGATACGGCCTTGCAAGAGGCTGTATATCTGACCAAGTTTGCCAAGAGCGTGACTGTGATCCATCGTCGGAAGGAGTTCAGGGCAGCCCCAATTATTCAGGAAGCTGCCATGGCCCATGAACGGATCAATTTTCTCTATGATGCCCAAGTTGAGGCTATCCTGGGAGAAAAGGAAGTTGAATCGTTGAAGATCCGGTATCGGGACGGGAACGAGGAGACGCGTCGATTTCAGGGGGTTTTTATCCTTATCGGCATTACTCCAAACACTGAGAGTCTGCCGCTTGATCAGTTGCGCCACGAGCAGGGTTTTGTTATCACTGATGGGATGATGCGGACCAATATTCCTGGGGTTATGGCTGTTGGTGATCTCCGTCACGATTCCATCCGGCAGGTGGTTTCGGCGGCAGGTGAGGGCGCTGTGGCCGCAAAGTCGGTGGAGCACTATCTTGAGAATATCAACCATGTGGAGTAGGCAATAGATGAGCGCACGCAGTAAGTTCGGAATTCAAGAGGCAGGGAAAGGCCTGCTCCTGGTGTTTGCCTTGGCCTCTGTGCTGACCCTTGCGGGGTGTTCGGCAATGGATGGGGTTTTTAGTTTTTTTGGTGCCGGTGGGGGCAGTTCCAAGGCGGACACCCCGGATGGTATGGCCATGACTGCTATTGATGACTTTAATCGAGGCGAATACAGCGATGCTCTCAAGCTTTTTGAAGAAATCAAGGAGCGCTTTCCCTTCAGTCCCCACAGCTTGCTTGCAGAACTTAAGTCAGCAGATTGTCAATATTATTTAAAACATTATCCCGAGGCTATCGGACTCTATCAGGGATTTGAGAGTAACCATCCCACTAACGAGGCCCTGTCTTATGTCTTGTTTCAAATCGGTATGAGCCATTACCAACAGATCGACACCATTGATCGGGACCCCGGCGCTGCTACCGATGCCATAGCCGCCTTTGAAAAACAGCTAAAGGCATTTCCTGTTTCTGCCTATCGCACCGAGGCCGAGGGTCGGCGGTTGGCAGCCTTGAACTTTCTGGCCAATCATGAGTTTTATGTCGCAATGTATTATATCCGCACTAATGAACTTGGACAGGCCGAAGGTCGCCTGCGCTATCTTAATGATACCTACCCTGACTCGCTGAGGGCCAAGGATGCCCAGAAAATTTTAGCGGATATTAAGGCCGGGAACCCGCCAAAACGAACATGGAAGGATTGGGTTCCAGATCTTGCTCTGCCTGATTGGCGTACCTTCACCACCCTGGCCCCTGGCGCTCCTTCAGGGGAATAATTTCAATCGCTCCCACGGTTCCGTAGGGCCTTCTCTGAGGGTAAACAGAGGGTGCGCCTCTGGTGAGTCCTTCTCTCGCCAGTTGGAATACCACTCAGGGCTTCGCGATTTAAGCTTCTTGAGCAGGTGATTCCACTCGTAGGCAAGTTGCCCGGTGTTCACCGGGAGTGGCGAGCAGGCTTCAGCCGCTGTTATCTTACTGCAATCAAACGAGTAGCCACGAACCCTTGACTCGGATAAAATTTCAGCGAGATAGAGATTGATGGCCTTGAGAGGAGAGGGGTGGGCTTGAAAGCGGATAAGTTGGGGGTGGCGGCGGTAGCCTTTTGTCTCGCCCCGAATAACCGCTCGTGCTAATAGCGCCTCCCTCCACAGGGCGACCAGGCCCTGGGTGTCGAGGTATTTTGGATGGAGAGACCATAGGCGCATGGTGTTATTTATCTTTGTTCGTACGTTTCTCTGCAGCTTTCTTCCATAGCTTGTCGTAACGTTCCTGTTCGCTATAAATACAGCCGCAGTAAGGTTGTCGGTAAAGGCCCATGGCAACCGACTGATCAATTCCTTTTTGCCATCCAGTCCTGAAATCCTCATAATAGAAGGCAATTCCCAACTCAGCGGCCAAGGAGTCCCCCTGCTGCCTGAGCAGGGCATGGTTTTGGAATCGGCTATAGAGTAGGGTGCTGGAAAAGGCATCGGCCCCGATGGCAACGGCCCTCTCCGCCGTTGGCCTCAGGCGCATGGCATAGCAGAGTCCGCAGCGGCTCTCTTCATGAAAGACGGTTTGGCGCAGGAACTCACGGAGGCCATATTGTCGCTCAAACTCGACCTCAAATTTGAGCTGTTGGCTCATGGTTTCTAAGGTTTCGATGCGGCGCTGAAACTCCTTGAAGGGGTGAATGTTGGGGTTGACGAAATAGCCCTGTGCCTCATGGCCCTGCTTGCGGATAATCGAGAGGGGGTAGATGGCGCAGGGTCCGCAACAGACATGGAGGAGGACGTTCACGGTTTGCCAACCTTGAATTGATTGGGGTCAATGCTATATTTGTGGATCTTATAATTGATGATCCTGAGGCTGGTGTCGAGGTGTTCGGCCGCCTTGCTTTGATTGCCAGTGAAGCGTTTGAGGGCATCGATAATCAGCTCCCGCTCGAAATTTTCTACTGCAGCGGTAAACGACAAGGGTTTTGCTTCTCCGAGGGATGCGGAGCTCTGTAGTGTTGGCGGCAGGTGATAGCTTTTGATGGTATCCTCGTCGCAGATCAGCAGCGCCCGCTCCATGCAGTTTTGCAGTTCTCTGACATTGCCTGGCCAATGGTACTGAACCAGCAGGTCAATGGCCGAGGTGGAGATTCGTTGGACATTCTTGTTATTTTCTTCATTATATTTTTGCAGGAAAAATTCAGCCAGCAGCAGGATGTCGGTTCGCCGTTCGCGGAGCGGCGGGATATAGACAGGGAAGACATTGAGCCGGTAATAGAAATCCTCGCGGAAGGTGCCTTGCGCAACAGCTTTTTCGAGATCCTTGTTGGTGGCGGTGATCAGTCGGACATTACATTTACGAACGGTCGCGCTGCCCAGACGCTGAAATTCAAGCTCTTGCACCACGTTTAGGAGCTTGACTTGAACAGCCAGGGACAATTCTCCGATTTCATCCAGGAAGAGGGTGCCACCCTCTGCCTCTTCAAAACGCCCCTTTTTCAGGGCGCTTGCCCCGGTAAAGGCCCCTTTTTCATGTCCGAACAATTCACTTTCCAGGAGGGTTTCAGGTAGGGCGGAGCAATTTACCGCAACAAAGGGTTTCTTTGTCCGTTTACTGTTGAAGTGGATGGCCTTGGCCACCATGGTTTTGCCGGTGCCGGATTCGCCTCGGAGGAGGACAGTAGCGGTGGAGTCCGCGACCCGCCTGGTCATCTCTAAGACCTCCTGCATTCGGCTACTGTTGGAGATGATGGTGTCAATCCGGTATTTTTCGGAAAGCTGCTGCCTGAGCTGGCTGTTTTCGTTTACGAGCTGCTCTTTTTCTTGATTGAAGGCTTGAATTCTGGTTGCGGTCTGGGCGAACAGGCCGCTGACGATGGTGAGTAAGCGGATCTCTTCCTCGTAGTTCGCCCCTTCCTGGAAATCACAATCAGCGCTTAAGGAACCGATAGTGTTTTTGCCATGCTTGATTGGCACACAGAGGAAAGAGATGGGTTTGCCGCTTAAGTTGCCGCGGGTCCTGGTGCGGTTCAGGAAAAGGGGTTCCTTGCTGACCTGGGGTACGATAATCGGGGTGCCGCTGGCGACCACTCGACCGGTGATCCCTTCACCAATATCATAGACTCCGCGTTTTCTGGCTTCAGCGCTCATGCCGTAAGCTACTTCGATTTCCAGCTGGCCAGATTTCTGGTTGATCAGGGTTACTGTGCCGTTCTGCAGTCCAGCAAAGGCGGACAAGATGGTCAAAGAGCGTTTGAGACAATCGTGAAGGTCGGTTGATGAGGCCAGGACCTTGGTGATCTCATAGAGACAGGTTAAGTTGGCCAGGTCTTTGTCGTGTCGCTTGGTGGTCATGATCTTAGATTTCCTAAACTGGATACGAGAGAGAAGTTCTTGGGGACAGAAAGTGTTTGGGTAATGCCATGTTGTAGTCAGTAACTTCTGACAAAGGTTAAAGAGGTGGCCTGTCAGAGATGTAAGTGGCGGGTAATAGCCTTACTCCAGACGGTATAGCCATGGGGAGTCAAATGGACCCCATCCTCAAGAAAAAAGAGGTGGCTGGTCATAGCATCAGGGATCAGGCGGTCTCCGTCGAGATACCCTATTTTGTAACGCAGGCAGAGGGCCTTCAGTTCGGCGTTTATCTGGGGTATCGAGCCTTGCGCCATCCACGAAATGGTCATCGGAAAGAGCCCGCAGGCCACAAGCGATGTCTTGGGCAAGAGTTGCCGGATGGAGATGACAATCTGTTCGTAGGTGGGCAGGAAGTTGGTGTTCATCAGGATATCGTTCGTTCCGGTCATGATAATGACACAATCAGGAGCTTCTGTGGTAAGGTCGAGATAGGGAATCCGAAAAAGGAGTTCGGCTGTTGTCTCACCGGAAATACCTAGATTGTCGACCGTATGTCCAGGAAACCGTGCCTGCCAGTCATAGTATTCGATGAGAGAATCTCCTAAAAAGCAGAGCTTCATATCGTTGGTCCTCCGGCGATCAGCACTATGGCCGCTAGGGGGGGGACGGAGATCGAGGCTCCAGTCACGGGTTTTGCTTCGGCTTCGGGGACAATATCGTCAGGTGAGGCCAGAGCAGTGTTGATTATCTGTCGCCAGTTTTCTCCGTTGGACGAGGGAGGGAGGTCGACTTTAGTTTCATGGGAGTCAGCGCTGATGATAACCCAGAAGTCTGGTTCGCTGAGGCTCTTGTCGCCTATTAGCATGAAACATAAGATTTTATTCTCATGGGACCAGTCCTCCCGGCCAAGTTTTGCCCCCTGCCAAACTATTTCAGCAGGGTTACGGGGGGTGGGAGGCTGGAAAAAATTGGTCCGGCGGAAATGACGATAGCGTTTGCGGAGACGGATCAGCATGCGGAAGAATCTTAAGGTGTCGCCGTTACTGTCCGCCAACCGCCAATCCAGCCAGCTGATGGCATTGTCCTGGCAGTAGGCGTTGTTGTTGCCGCGCTGGGTGCGGCAGAATTCATCACCCGCCAGGATCATCGGCACTCCCTGCGACAGGAGCAAGACAACAGCCATGCTCTTGATCCGGCGGCTTCTTAGCGTTTGGACTTTGATGGATTTACTGAACCCTTCTTTGCCGCTGTTCCAACTTACGTTGTTGTTGTCGCCATCTCTGTTTCCTTCACCGTTGCGCTCATTGTGCTTGGAGTTAAAGCTGACCAGATCCCAGAGGGTGAATCCGTCATGGCTGGTCAAGAAGTTAATGCTGTTGCTTGGGTGGCGCAGGTTGTGCTGGTAGAGGTCGGAGCTTCCGGCAATTCTGGTCGCCAGTTTGGCTGTCATGTGAGGATATCCGGCCATGAAGGCGCGAACATCATCTCTGAAGCGACCGTTCCACTCTGCCCAGCGGGGGTTGGAAGAGAAATGACCCACCTGATAGAGTCCGGTTGCGTCCCAAGCCTCGGCGATGATTGTGGTGTGAGCGAGGATCGGATCTTCAGCGATCTGTTCTACTAAAGGTGGGTGGGTAAGAACTTCACCACGCAGGCCTCGGGTCATGATGGAGGCCAGATCGAAGCGGAAACCATCAACATGCATCTCCGTCACCCAATACCGCAGGCAATCGATGATGAACTCCTGGACTACCGGGTGATTACAGTTGACGGTGTTGCCGCAGCCCGAAAAATTGAGATACTCAAGGGTCTTTGGGTCCAGCATATAGTAGATTTTGTTGCCCAGGACCTTGAAGCTGAGGGCAGGGCCATGGTCATTGCCCTCACCGGTATGGTTGAACACCACATCCAGGATGACCTCGATGCCGGCTTTGTGCAGAGCCCGGACCATGGTCTTGAATTCCCGGATTTGCTGACCGCTTCTGGCGGCATATGAGGCTTTGGGAGCGCAATAGGCCAAGGGGCTGTATCCCCAGAAATTCTTGAGCGCAGAGCCGGTGAGGGGGTCGGTCGCCTTGTTTTCGTTTTCGTCAAATTCGGTCATGGGCAATAGTTCTATGGCAGTAATGCCCAACGACTGCAAGTACGGAATTTTCTCGATGATCCCCAGAAAGGTGCCGGGATGTCTTACTTGGGCGCTGGGGTGCCGAGTAAAGCCTCTGACGTGGAGTTCATAGATAATAGCGTCCTGAGGGGGGCGGCGCAGGGGGAGGTCGCCTGCCCAATCGAAATTCTCATCCTCGTTCAGGCCGCATCGCCACCCTTCTGCTACTGTTTGCCCCCAGCGTTCCCCGCCGGTAATTCGCCTGGCATAGGGATCAAGGGCCAGCTGTTTGGTAAGGCACCGGTCTTTGTCTTCGGTGCAGATACGATAGATATACTCAAAATTACCTGGGATATTGTGGATCTTAATGTGCCAGATGTCGCCTGTCCGGTGCTGTGGAATTACTAGCGAAAACTCTTGACAGATAATTTTTGATCCTGGTTTATAAAGGAGAAGGTCTATTTCAATTGCTTGGCGACAGAATAAGGAAAAATTTACATTGGCACCGTTTCTGGTCGGCCCGAGCGGTAAGGGATGCCCAGGGGAAGAGTGAAATTTCTTCTGTGGAAGGGGGTCCTGTGAGGACGATATGTCAGTCATTTTTCATTGTTAATAATAATTCCTAAAAGTATTCCAAATTGTGATGAGATATACTATAATCTATCTCATGGTTGGGTAAAATAACAAAATTGCAAAATGACAATATTGAAAACATGTCAGGCAGAAATATGCCGGGCATACCACCAATAATCGCGGAAGGAGATTTATTATGGGAATTTTTGAAAAGTTGGGACTGGCAACGAGCGCTCAGGCTACAATTGACTGGGACATTACCCCGGCATTGACCTTCACGATTTTTGAAAGTTGGGGCAGCAAGGAGCGGAATATCCGCACCAAGGGGGAACGCTATTACTATTTTTATATAGATAGCTGGCAGGAGCCGGCAAAACTCTGCCTCATGGAGCGGGGAATTAAGCACGCCCGAGTTTTGGCCGAGATCGATGCACCCCAGGAAATGATTCAGAACTGTATTGCAGCCCAAGGGGAAAAGGCCGGTCTTGATAAGTGTTATGCCGTGGATGCTGCTTTAAAGCAGTGGTTGACCGATAATGTCTTGAAAGGAGATGGCGGAGGGTTAATCAAGCCGATTATCGTCAGTGTCCAGATTGATGATCTAGAAACCGGCCTGCCCACTAAAGATCAACCGCTGCCTCCTGGCCTAAAAAAGGTCCATCTTCCTGCTGAGGCATCGGTGGTGAAAGAAGAGGAAATCCCTGGAATTATAAAGCAATATGGATTTTTCGATAGCAAATGTAATCCGGAAGGGCGCTTTGAAACTCATTTGGTGGATAATGGTGATGGCCTGACTGTCACCGAGGCCGTGACAGGAATAATGTGGCAGCGTCAAGGCTGTGATATTACCTCGCTTCGGCAAGTTCAAAATTATATTGCAGAGATCAATAAAAAAGGGTTTGCCGGTTTCTCCGACTGGCGCATGCCTACTTTAGAAGAGGCCATGTCGTTGGTGCAACCGGAGTTAAACGACAATGAACAATTCATTCATCCCTGTTTTTCTCGTCTTCAGCCATTTATTTTCGTTGCCGGTCAGCGGTTGCCTGGAGGGTATTGGTTTGTCGACTACAAGCAGGCCACCTTCTTCTGGGCTTCTGGGACAATTCCCGGTGCTTTCGGGAGGTTATGCCGTACGGCCTAATGGTAGGGAAATACAAGTAGGCCGGGAAAGATAGGTGGTTAGAAAAAAGGCAGGGTCAGAGGTGGCTCTGCCTTTGACTGATTGCCGTGGCTCTTTTTACCATGGACTTATAATTCCCTTCCCCGTACCGCGATGGCATGATGCTTGGCGGCACGGACGCTTTTCTTGCCGAAGCTTTTCGTATCACTCATAACCGCTCCGCTGCCGCAAATATAAAAGTTCCAGTAAGTCACAGGCAGGATATTAGGAAAGTATGCTCGATCGACATAGGGCTCTTCCTGGTCACGCCTCATAAGTGTATTGATTTCAGTATCGTTCGGCATGCGCCAATCATCAAATCCGCCGAATTTCGCTCCATTCAATTCCGCCAGAAACACCTCTTTTGCCTCCTTCCAGGTATACTCATTAGTGGCGTTATGGATTGAGCCGTCCACGGTTTTTGCCTCCCATGTCAGACCTTTCTGCGTATCCTTGACCATGGCCCACGCGACCGCATCTTTAGAAAGTTCGTTACCTAAGGCATCAAGCTTAACAAAGAGGCTGCCACTTACCACTCCGGACTCTTCGGCTCCAGCCGGAAGAGTACTCGCTATAAGGCCCAAAAAGAGAAAAAACGTTACACGCATCAAGCGGCAGAATACGGGCCATGACATAGATAACTCTCCTTTCTGTGATAGGATTTTGCTTTTTGAGAGCTCGGCACGATACGAAAAAATCACGCCAGCCATTCCGGAAAACCGCTCTTCTGCAAAGTGGAAGGTTGGTTGGATCGAAAACTAAGCCGTTGTTTTTCCAGGGCGCTCATTTTAGAACTTCAAAAATATTCAGTCCAGCGTTCAATGATAGGAAACTAGTAGCCTAGCATATTATGTAAGTCAATGGCTTTTCGATGGCGGATTCAAGAAAGAAAAAGAAAAGAGTTTGTGTGAGAAAAATTTGAGTAAAATTGACCAGCCCTATCAATTCAGCAAAGCACTGCGAAGTAAAACGATCAGTGCTTCGTTAGGACAATTAGAGAGTGTGGTGTGGGAAATCATTTTAACCACCGATTTTAAAAATCTTGGATTCAAAATTTCAGCATGTGATGTCGAAGCAATGAACGGTTCCCTCATGAGGCACACCCTTCAGGGCGTTGCCCAATCATGAAATGAAAAAGTAAGGAGACGCAGAGGAGAACGAGCGCCGCCCCCAAAAAAGAGTGTGCGTAACCGAACGAGGCCGCCACAATCCCTGAAAGCAGTGGGCCGGTAGTGTGTCCAATATCCATGATCGAGCCGAGTAGCCCCATGGCGGAGCCATGGGCCTCGGAAGAGCTCAGGTCTGCGATGTAGGCCGACGTTGCCGAGGTCACTACCGAAAGACAAAGGCCGAAGGTTATGCTGAGGCAGAACAGGGGGAGGAAGGATGAAACGAAATAAAAGCCGCCGATGCTGGCCGCCCCGAGCACGCCGCCTGCGAATATTTGCGGTCTGCGGCCATGACGGTCTGAAAATTTTCCCATGATCGGTTTGGTCAGCGCCAACACAATGATTTGGCCAGAGAGAAAGATGCCGATTTGGGTGGTAGTTAAACCGTTGTTTACAGCATACAGGGGGAGAAATGTCTCAAATGTGCCATAGGCAAAAAGAATAGCTGCTTCCACAAAACAGGTCAGCAGGATGTTGCGGTGGAGGGCGACTGTCTTGAAGACATAAAACATCTCCAACCATGATTGGCTGATCTGCTTAGGCTCTTGAGGCACAGACAGACTGCTTGCCATGGCAAGTGTGGCTATGCCAACTCCGCTGCAGACAAGGTAGACAAGGGTGTAGCCAGTAGATGATTCTAGAGAATAAAGGCCTAGGATGCCACCGCCAACGATCGGGGCCATGAATCGTCCCAAGAGCGTCGCGGTGGAAAACCAGCCCAGCTTTTCACCCCGTTCTTTCTGTGACAGTCCTGAAACTAAGGCCATGGCTACAGGTATGAAAATGGCTGTGGCAAACCCATGGAAAAAACGCACCAGAGCCAGTTGCCAAAGTGTGTTTACCACCAGATAGCCGAAAGGTGCCGTTGCAAAGATGGTTGTCGCCACCAGGATCATCTGCTTTTTACCGAAGCGATCTGCCATCATGCCGGCAGGGACACTGAAGGCGACACCGGCAAAGGCCGAAATACCGGCGATAAAGCCAATGCCGGACGGGTCAGCGCCTAAGTGTCTGGCAAAGAGTGGCAGCGCCGGGCTTTTGGAGATGGTGGAGCTGAAAATCGCCAAAAGCCCGGTGGCGCAGAGAAATAAAAAGGGGTTGAGCTTCATGCCCGTTTATTTGTTCTTATCCCGGCAAAAGGCAAATCATTATCAAGGGATTGCATGAGAGATTCTCCATCATCCTTCTGGGTAGGTACGCCAGTGTCGTTAGCGCCTATCTCTTCTTTAGTGTCAAGCGGACAAGGCTCACTTTCTTCGGCAAACGCGGCGCGCGCCAGATGGGTTTCGACTTCTTCTGCGATTGATTTTTTTTGGTCAGTTATCTTGTCTCTCATGAGGTGTTGGGTGAAAAACAGCGCTGCAGGCTTCAATGTTTCGCTGCTTCACTCAACGGCTTCATTTTGATCGGTCCATGCCTTCAGTCCGCCATGGAGATAGGCGACCTTAACGCCTTTTTCGCGAAGCTGCTTACTCACCGCCTGACTCACAGAGCCACCCCGCGCACAGTAGATGACCATTTGGCTGTTTTTCGGTAGATTGGCGCTCCATTCGTCTATTAATTCAGGGTCGCGCCAGACCGCACCAGGGATTTTTTTTTTGGCTGCCTCATAGTCCGCCTTACGTCGAACATCCAGGAGAATAATAGCCTCGCGGCTGCCCAGGTTTTTAAGTTGTTTCACACCGACAATCCGTCCTGCGATCAATCCTTGAATCTCTGCGTGGTAAGCAAGGTAGCGGTTCAGGGTGATGTCATTTTTGCCGTATTTGGGAATCTCTCTAAGGATCTCAACGAACTGTGTCTCGCCTTCGGATTCTTCGCTGATCTTCACGATACCATCGTGGATGATGTCGACTAGGCGGTCGGCATAGATGACAATCCTTTCCTCTAAACGCCGGAGAGTATAATCTTTAACCGGTAAGCCCAGCTCCATGGCTTCCTCTGCCGTCAAACCTCCCCGAATGTGCTTTTCCATAATTGCAGTAATCGCAACAGACAGTCCAAGCGCCTCGCCCATTTCAGCGCCTATACGGCCATGAATGATGTCATGGGTTTTGGCTTTGCCCAGATCGTGGAACAACGCGCCCCTGCCCACCAGTTCCATGTCCAGGTCTGCATGAGTGCGTCTGGCAATGTCTAAAGCCTTTGCAGCCACCGCACGGGAGTGGTCGATATCGGGCTGACTGACCCCGGCCTGTTGGAGTGTGTCAATATCTTTTTGCTGAATCGTATAGTCTTGGCTCATAATTAAACCTCCCTGCGCTTAATGCCGAAATACTCATAAGCCTCACCCATGGCGGCTTTGTATTCGTGACGGATTTTCTTGAATTTCTTCTCCATGTCCTCACGGAGATGTTCGATGTATTCCCGCACACCTTCCTCGCCATATTGTTCGGTTATTTGCGGCCCGAAATCCCATATCCTGGTGAAATCGTGCCGTTCATTTTTATGCTCCGGATCATCTATCCAACGGTGCAAGTCGGCGTAGTCTTTGCCTGTTCTGTCCATACTCGTTGCAAAATGTTTTTCGGTAGGCGGCATAACGATTCTCCTTATTATTGAATGATGATTTTCCAGATAAACCCCGCCAGAGCGGAGCCGATAATGACAGGAATCATGCCCCATTTAAGGCGGAGCATACCTATAAAAGCTATAGATGTTGAAATGGAACTATAGAAATATGCAGATCCGAGGTTGTTACTGAATATCAACCTAAACCCCATCTTCGATGATAAACGGGAAATACTCCAGGTCGGCCGTGAGCATATGTTGCAAGACCATCTCGGATGCCAGAAATTGGAAGATATAACCCATAGTAAGCGCCGAGTCCTTGAATTCCTGTAACAGTTCCAAACCCATTGAAAGAAGTTTGGCGTGTTCGATGACGTGTTGACTCCTGCCGGGAAAGCTAATAGCCTCAAGGATTTTGGCCTCTTCCGCAGAATCTGTGGGTAATTCCTTGAAAATTAGCCCCTGAGCCTGAGTTCGGCCGGAGGGCTTAGCCTTTTTCAGACTTGCCACGCTCGTGCACGGCTGCTTCGCAAGCAGTTCTGAAAAAATCATCTTACTATTCACCTTGGGTTTGTTCATTGTGATTTCAATATAATTAAAATTTGACACGTTTCCATTTGTTGATGATATAATGATCAGGCATTATATTAGAAATATTTGTTCATAACGTTCATAGAGATCCTTACTTTTCTGCCTGGATATCCCATGCCTGAAGCCATTCCTAAGCTTGCCATTGATCAGTTGATTTGCCACGTCCAAGAAGGTGGCGCGATCAGAACCGGGATTGATATTTTTAATCGTCAAGGACAGCTGCTGCTGGAAAAGGATGTTTTGGTTTCTGATGTTCGGGTGTTGCAGAAAGTTAAACGCCTGGGAGTGGAATGGATTCCGATTGTTAGCACCAATGCAGGCGGCCTATGGGACAAGAATGGGCAGCAGGTCGTTGCTAAGCCACCCGTTGGTGTTGTCACTCCCCCTCTGTCTCCTTCTGTGCCAAGGACTGCAGTTCAGAGGTCAGATGTTGATCGCAGGATCGGTGAGATTCAAGACTTAAAAAAAGTTGCTGCCCAAAAATATGAACAGGCCAAGGATTGTGTTAAGCAGACATTGCTCGCGATTCAGGAAACTGGTGGCAGATTTGATTTTGAGCCCATCACTGATACCGTCACGGGCCTAGTTGATTTTATCGTAAAAAATGAAAACGCTTTTTCCTATCTTACCCGCGAAATCTTTTCCTACGACGATTATCTCTATAACCATTCCATCAATGTTTGTACTATTGGCACGGTGATCATGAAGAAGTTCAATGAGAACTTCAGCGCTGCTGTTAATACTTTTCTCAATAGTGCGGCAGGTAACGCCTTGGGTGAGTCGAAGCCCGACAAACGATCATTTACCTATTTCTTACCAGCTGAACTGCACGATATATCCATAGGGTTTTTCATGCATGATTTGGGCAAGATTTTGATTGATCGGGCAATCATGAATAAGCCAGGCAGATTGACCGAGCTTGAATTTGAGATGATTAAGCTGCATAGTACCGAAAAAGGGTTGGAGTTGCTTAAGAAGAATAGCTTGACCAATCCCTATCTTGCCAATATCAGCCTGTATCACCATGCCAGGCTGTTTCACGATGAGCCTCGCTGTTATCCTGTTGAGGTTATCCCAGAGTCGATTCCTGCTTATGTCAAGGTCTGTAAATTGGCGGATATTTATGACGCAATGACTTCAAAACGGTGCTATAAGGATGCCTTAAACCCGGTAGCGGTGGTGACTGATATCTTTCATAAATATGCAGAAAAAGATCCTCTGCTTCAGTATATCCTTCACTCATTTGTTAAGTCGGTAGGGATTTATCCACCGGGCAGCATTGTTTCCTTGACCAATGGCCAGTTGGCCTATGTCCTTGACAGCCAGGGTCCAGTGTTGTTGCCGGTAACCAATGAGCAGGGAGAAACACTCAAGTCCAAGCCGGAAGTAGTGGTGTTGGATAGGGGAGAAGGTTCAGGGATTAAGATTGATCGACGAAAACCGCCTATTGCCCCTGTCGATGCCTATAAAATCCTTCCGGAATATCTGCGTAAAACGCTTGAGCCCCCACGATAATAGTCCCCTTTGGGATGTTCTTCTCAGCACCCATTTTGATTTTGCTAAGGGACCGTATTAGAGTCGTTCATCGCCTGAGGCAATTGCCTCAAGGGCGTCTCGGTCGAGAATGGAGATGAGTGGGCCATTGGTGGCAATTACACCTAGTTTGGCCATTTTGGTGAGAATTCGGGAAAGGGTTTCAGGGATAGTGCCGAGGAGACTTGCGAGGTGGGTTTTTGTCAGGTCAAGGCGAATCTCATCCCGTTCTTGTTCGTTGGCCAAGAGGAGAAGATGAACGGCTAATCGCCCTGGAACCTCTTTGAGCGATAATGACTCGATCAGGTGGGCGAATTCTTTGAGGCGCATAGACAGGGCGGCCATCATGTTCATGGCCAGGGCTGGGTTTTCCTCAATCAGATGGATGAAGGCTTGGCGGGGGAAAAAAATATGCGACTTGTTTCAAGGGCTTGAGCATGGGCCGGGAAGCGGGCGCCAACGAATACTGCCGCTTCGGCAAAAGGTTCACCGCCTCCGAAGATGTGAAGAATTTGCTCTTTACCCTCTGACGAGAGTTTGTAAATCTTAACTTTACCGCTGATTACAACGTAAAATCCAATCCCCTCATCACCTTCGGCAAAAATTGATTGCCCGCGGCCATAATTTTTGTCAGTAACTATGGCCGTGAGTTTCTGTAACTGTCCTTGGTTCATCCCCTTAAAAAGGGGAATTGTTGTCAGCGCCTCTTCAATCTTCATGGGCGGTTAGGCCATGAGATCAATTCGTTGCGCCGCCAAATTTTTGGTTGTTGCTGAAGGAGCTGCTGTTTGGGTTTGTTGTTGGCGAGAACGTTCAATGTCTTTAGTTGTTGAGGTTTCAAGTTTTTTGGTTTCGGCTTGTTTGCGAAGGGCCTCATTCGAGATGGAAACGGAGTCAGTTTTTGTTCCTGGCGCCGGGGTTTGAACCCGTTCGGTCTTCTCGGGCTGAGGCTTAGATCCGATTTGATTGGGGCCGTATAGGGTGTTTAAATTTTTCGGGGAATTGATTTGCATGGTTGTCACCTCCTGCCCTTATTATACGTCGTTATTAAAAATGTGCAAATTTTTCTGATCATTTTGTTTGGCAAGAAAATGAGCCAATACTAAAAAACAATTAAGAAAAGTCCGGGGAAGACCGATATAATTAAAGAATCGACTTTGATACCTGTATTTTCTCTATACTATGGGATCCTTCCGCCATGACTCGTTGTCCTACCCGCAGAAAACTGCAATCGCCTCTTTGTTTGATATATCGGCCGTTATTTTTAGTACTGGCGGCTATTGTAGGGAGCGTCTTGCTCGGTTGTTCTCTCAATCGAGTTTCGGTCGAAGAAGCACCAACCGAAACCATCTCCTCTGCATCTGAAATTGCCGTAGCAGGTGCCAATCCCGCAGAACTCTTTACCTCTGAAATTCAACAGATGGCCATGGTGTTGTTTGCGTATCTTGAGGATCCCGATCCTGGCGCCGGGGATCTTGCTGACGGGATTGCGGTGGCAAGTTTTGTCGATCTCAATAATTTGACCAGGACATCGTCATTTGGCAGATACCTCTCGGAACAATTGATGACCGAGTTTCAGCAGGAAGGATATCGTGTGGTTGATGTGCGCAAAAGCTTATCAATTACGATCCAGGAGAAACGAGGAGAGTATGGATTGTCACGTGATATGAACGAAGTTAGTTCAACAGTCCGGGCTCGCACTATGATTACCGGGACCTATACCTTGGCCGGGAATCATATTTTGGTTAATGCCAAGGTCTTGGACAGCAAGACAGCGGTCCTCCTGTCGAGCGCCACCATGGTATTTCCTCGGACCAAAGAGGTAGACCTGCTGCTTGCTGATAGCGCGGTGCTCACGACGGCAAGTCATCAGGGGATGACATTGATGAAACAGCTCGAACTATAATGCATTATCTGCCACGGAGTGTAATGAATTCCATGAAGAAAGGTAAAACCTTATCTGTCGCTGTGTTGGTGGTGAGCTTGGGTTTTCTGGCGGAGATCCCCACTGCATGGTCGTGGTCAAATGATCATGGGGGCCGGCATGTCAATCGTGAACAGGCATCTGTGACGGATGTCGAGACTCTCCTGCCAGCTTCCGGGCCAGAGCCTCGAAGAGACCGTCGAGTCCTTCAGTCCCGAACAGCTCTATCTAGGTCGTATGGTATAGAGAATATCTTTTCTGAGTTATCAAAAGAAGTGGCGGGCAAGGTGTTTTATGAGATGAAAGACGAGGGACAGCATGTCCTGACCTCCAGGGTTGCGGTGGTCTCTGCCGTGCCACTTTCTGATTTGAAGCGAGAAACTGAGTTTGGGCGGATGGTGGCGGAGTTTTTTCTGACAGATTTGGCTGACCGCGGCATTCTCGTGGAAGAGTTACGATTGGGCAAAGATGTCACTATCGTGCCTCAGGCGGGCGAATTTATCCTATCTCAAAATATCGGCGAATTGGCCAATGAGGCTCCAGCTATTGATTATGTCGTGGTTTCAACTTTTACTAACACCAGTAAGACCCTTATCCTTCAGGGGCGGATGATCGCAGTGCAAACCGGACTGGTCGTGACCTCGTGGCGTTATAATATGCCGTTGAACCAGGAGCTTATCACCCTGCTAGGGGGTGGTGGCGACCGGGAACCATTTGCCATTGCGGTTAAGGGGCCGGGAGAGAGACTGAAATGAACATTATAAGTCCTCTTTATTCTCGAATTCTTCCCAGGGGTATTTTTTTTGGGATTTTTCTTGTTCTGGTGGCCACGACACCGCACTTGGTCTGGGCAGACGAGGGTGATTTCAAAGAGGGCTTCCAGTCTGACACCGCCATTCCGGCAGGTGACCCTAGCTTTCAGAATTATTCCGGGTTGGCTGATGTTATTACGATGATTTGCGAAAATGCCATGGAACGATTCCGAGGGTTTTATGGACCCTCTGTCGTCATGGTAGTTCCTTTTTCCTCCATCGGATTTTCAGAAAAAGACAAGCAGTCTGAATTGGGGGTGATTCTTGCCGATCAAATGGTCGTTATGATCAACAACGATACCAAGGACAACCTTGGATCAGCCCGGGGTGACATCAAACAACAATTGCATGGCGTGCTGCTGGAGGTTGATGGCTATTTGAGAGTTCATTTGAGCGGGATCAATGCTGCAGGGCAGCGAACCTCTTATGTCGTTATTGTTGAAATGTCCGAGCCTATTTATCGTGCTCTGCATACGCATCTATAATTGACCAGATCTCTGGGACAAGGCGATATGGCTGAAGAAAAAGATGACTGGCTGGATGATTTAGAGGATTCAGAAGAAAAGGAGTCTGAGCTTGGACAGTCCGATATTGACGCGCTCCTTTCCGGTTCTGATGATTTGAGCCCCCCCTCTTCTAACGAGGGAGAGGATCTTGGTCAGGCGGATATTGACGCATTGCTGTCTGGGGATGAACCGTCTTCCTCGGTGTCAAAAAGTGATGATGTCGTCAGTGGAGGGCTGGACCAATCAGATATCGAAGCCTTGCTCGCGGGCGCTGACACCCCAGCTTCGGATCAGCCGTTTTTCGATCCGGATCAGGATGAAATTGACAAGTTGTTTTCGGAGCCAGACTCAGGGGGGGAGGAATCACGGTCCTTTGTGACAGATGATATTGATTTCGTTGATACCTTTGAGACGGCTGATCCGTCCCTCGCCCAGACCGATTTGTCGTCCGATTTTGATGATCATGAGTTTAAGCTTGAGGAGGATATCCCTGGTATTCCCGATATTCCTGATTCAAGCGGCGGGTGGAATGACAATATGTCGTTCTTGGATGAAGAGACAGTTGTTTCCATTCCGGAAGAAGTAGCTATTGCTGCGGTGTCTGCCGCTATCACCGAGGAGGCTAAGGATCCTGTCCTGCCTCAGCAAGGCAGATGGAATAAACTCTTAGCCAATCGTAAGCGCCTTCTTGCTGTTGGTGGAGGGGTTGTTCTTTTTATACTCCTTTTGGTAGGATTTTTTCTTTTTACAGGAGGGGAGGATACGGCGGACAAAAAGGCGCTTGAGCAAGTTCCAGCAAAGGTGGTCCAGGAGAGGGAATTGCCAGAGCCGGAAGTCTCTCCACAGGAAGCGCCGGCAACTGTTGTTGAAGTGGCGCCTCAGGAATCTAGCGCAGCAGGAATGCTGACGCTCTCTGATCTAACCTTGGTTATGCCTCCGGGGAGCACTGAACTGGCAATAACTCTAGATGGTAAAGACCCGGAAAATTTGCCCCTGGAGTATGAATTTCAGTCTATGCCCGAGCATGGTCAGATATCTGGTCAAGCCCCGGTACTTGTTTATAGTGCGATGGCTGATTTTGCGGGGCAGGACAGCTTTACTATCCGGGCTACTAACGGAAAACATTTCAGTCCTACTGCCAAGGTCACGATCACTAGAGAGAAGTCCTTCGCGATCCCAGAACCACCGGCAACCTCGGTGGTTCCAATGAATGCTGCTCAACAGGAACCCCTTCCGCCTGCTGAGCCGGAGCCTGCCTTAAAGCAGGAGGGGATTTCGGCAAGCAATGTATCATATACTATCAGTAAGAGTTTAGTTGTCCCGTGGGAAAAGATTTGGCAAAAGGCTAATTCGCAGCCTTACAATCAGGGCGTGGGCGTAGATATCGTTCAGTCCCCCGGGCATGGGACATTGGAAATGTTGAACGGTCGTCGTTCTGTCTATGAGCCAGAGAGTTCGTTCAGTGGCAAAGACACCATTGCGTATCGATTTACGGTGGGTGAGCTTCATTCAGCAACCAAGACTGTAACTATTACGGTTAAAAGCAAGAACAGGTCGCCAGAGCTTCATGTCGCGACATATTCCGCAGTCTATCATCCAGGAGATACCGTCATCCTAAACGCCAGCCAGACTAAGGACGACATGCGTTCTTCCGTGCAATTTCGTTGGGAGCAGATTTCAGGAGTACCAGTAGTGATTAAATTCTTGAATAGCGAGGGGTCACAGATTTCCTTTGTGGCTCCAGCTACTTTTAACACAGTTTCTAACCCGGGCGTGTTGTTGAGGGTTACGGCAACTGATGAAAAAGGGTGGAGCGTGTCCCGCGACCTTCAGGTCAGTATCCAGTCTCGGCGTAATTCAGCCATTTGGCGATGAGGTGAATGGGTTGTTTCGTCACTTGTTACGCTAATTGTATAGTGTTCGTGATATTCTAGTGATGCCCAAGTTCTCTGCTTGCTATCCCATAGTCTATTCTTCTGCCGCACCCTGATGAAAACCGCTGTTGAGCGCAAGAGTGTATGATCGTGCCGCCTTTCAAATCGATTGGTTATTTAACTGCCAGCTGGGGTGAAGGCTTCGAAGTTACGGACATTTGTTGGGAAGAACGATGTCTTGTCACCACAGCAGGGGATTATGTTATAGTCGAATAATGGGAAATTTATGGCAATGTGATCGCCTCGTTGGCGTTTACCCAGAACCCTTCTCCAGGATCAATGGATTCGAGTAGGGTGAAGCCTTTGCTGTCGGCATAGGCTTGGCCGCCATCGCCATCTGGGGCATTTGGTAACGAGACAGCCCATTTTTTCTCCTTCCCCTTCCACTTCCAGAGAGACTCGATAGCGGTTTTCTCTGCATCACTGCGGTCCTCTATCCAGAGGGATTGACCGCTCTTCAGCCCGAGTAAGTTCCAGCCTTTTGCAAGTGCTAATGATGGATCTTTCGCTAACTCTCCGCGTATGTCCGTTGTTGGTGGCTTATCGCTTTGTACGTTTACCCAAAAACCCTCGCCCGGCAGAACAGTGGAGAGCAACTCGAAGCCTTTGCTCTTTGCATATGCTTCACCGTTATCAGGGTCGGTTGGCAGGTATACTTCCCATCTTTTCTCGGAGGCAAGCCATTTCCATACGCTGGCGTAGGTGGTGGAGTCTCCAAAGACTTCACTGGCGTTGAATTCCACCATGCAGCTTGCCAGATTCCAACCAGGGGTTAACATAAGAGTAATATTTTCGGTATTTTTGATAGATACGGTGGAGCTGGCTGGTGTTGCCAAGGCACTGTTGCCAGCGAGGTCTTTGGCCGTTCCTGCGGCGAGGGTAATGCCGAGGGTCCCGTCGCCAGTGATGCTGGAGATGGTGACGGTGCGGGTGGTTGATCCGCTGCCGCTGATGGTTACCGTGCCATTGGCGGTTCCGGTCTTGTTGACGGTGATTTTAGCAGTTGTAAGAGAGACGCTGGCAGCATTGCTGTAAAAGATTGTGTAGGTTACTGGACCGCTCTTAGTGACTGTGACTGATGGTACGCTAATCTTGATTGTTGGGGTGGTAGTATTTGGGATTGTGGTTGTAGTAGTTGTCGTGGAGGTAGTGGTTGTAGTAGTCGGCGCAGCGGTAGTGGTTGTAGTAGTCGGCGCAGCGGTAGTGGTTGTAGTAGTCGGCGCAGCGGTAGTGGTGGTGG
>VMSU01000135.1 GCA_013792005.1 Desulfobulbaceae bacterium | reverse complement strand
TGTGAGGAGAGCAATGACAATCCTCCCAAAGAGGTATTGAGGCTAAAGGTAACCAAGGTATTCCCCAAGGGATAGCCAGCGCTGTCAACCACCCTAAAGGTTACCTTGGCTGTTTCCGATTTATTGGTGCCTCCTGTTCCCTTCAAGGTAATCATCGGCGGAGTAGACAACGGATTGGTTACAACAGAGACAAACTGTAATGAACCAGTCGCTGGTGAACTGACCTTCAAATTCGCTGTCGCAGTCACCCCATTAAGGAGGGTGGCAGTGATAGTATCACCCGGATTGCCATTGTTACAGCCATTATCCCGATACGACGCGGTCGCTGTGCCGTTCACCGTGGTCACCGAAGGGGTAAGGGTTGCCTTGCCACTTGTCGCACAGGCAGAAGTGAAACTGACGGCGATGGGCGTGGTATATAGCGCGCCATTAACAAGGACCCCAACGCTGACACTCGCGGTTCCGTAGGCGGAAAGGGATGTCGCCGGGACTGAAATAGAACTCAAAGATAGTACCGTGGAACCGATTGCATAATTCAGAGAAGCCGTGGCGGATGTTCCGTTGACGGTAGTGTTTGCCTGAAGTGTCGAGGCACCACCAGAAGTATTGGTAGTGGTCAGCTTAACCGTCGCCAAGCCGTTAACATTGGTAAGCGCCGTATTCGCTCCGCCGGAAAAGGCCCCATAGAGTTCATCGACAGTAAAAGTAACAATAGCATTAGCAACCGGTTTTCCATCAGAGTCCAGGACGGTAGCCGTAACCAAAGCCGGATCAGTGTTGCTCACTGAGGTCACGGGAGTAGTTCCGTTATTAGCAGTCATTGCCAAGCTCAGTGTCGGCTGAGCAACGGTTAATGGCTGGCTGGTCTTGTTGACCCAAAAACCAATTCCCTTGCCCAAAGTCTTCGAGTTCTGTGTAAAATCGAGAAAACCCTTACTGACGATATAGTCCAGCAAAGCCGTCCCCCCTTGGGCCTCAAGGCTGGGGGCATAAAAGTACCACTTACCGGACAGCCGGTCCCAGGCCCACAGGGTAGTCAGGTTGTTAGGGACGCCTGCAAATCCTGGTGGATTATCACTTAATGCGAGGTTAAACTCACTCGGGGTGAGGCTTTCTGCTGTGCTCACCAAATTCCAACCCACCACAAGATCATCCGCGCTCAAAATATAAGGGGCGCCGGTTTGAGTCGGAAGGGTATTTTTGATTACCGCATTTACCCAGTATCCCTCACCGGATTTAATTTCACTCATTACCGCAAACCCCTTGCTGACGGAGTAGGCCAAAAGCTCTCCCGCTGTCATCTCTGGGCTGTAGAACTGCCATTTCGATGTAGCAGAATCCCATTTCCACACAGTGTCAACTTCAAGAGGGTCATCGAAAATAGTGCCCACACTCAAAGTTTGATCCAGACTGTTACCAACGAGATTCCATCCTCGCTCAAGGATCAGGTCAAAAGTAACGATGCCGGCTCCAGGTGTTGATCCCCCTCCTCGGACCAGGTGAGCCGCCGCGATGGGAAGAGCCTTATCCATGGGGGATGTTACTCCATAGACAAAATTAACATACATCCCGTTATTAGCGTTGGCAGAATCAGTCGTGCTCGACCAGAAAATATTATTACTCTTATTAGGGAAGACCTGCTCATTGATTGCCGGGGTAGTGGGGAAATACGATTCAATGATGGATTCCAGTTCGCTAATTGTAGGCACTCGCCAATCACTGTGCCCAGCAAAGGTCACCGTGTTGCTGAGAGCATTGGCTTGAGCCCAGGTGTATGTCTTTATTTGCCCTCCAGAACAGGTAGTCCCTGACCAAGTCTGTCCCTCAGCACAGTGCTTCCAGGTCAAACCTGTGCTCGTATCGGTGACGGTGCCATCAGCGTTGTCAGTGTATGCTGCAAATGATATCGCTGGGAGGGCCACAACAAGGAAGGAGAGTGCCAAAGTCAAACCAACCCGTTGAGACAGGAAGCCAATCCCTTTAGCGTATAAACAAAAAAATTTCACACCATTAATTATGACTTGCACCATTATATTCTCCTCAAAACAGGGCATCATTCTGCGATCTGCATAACTACTGTGTCAGATTCAATCCGGGTGCCTCTAACTCAACTTCACGACTTCACGAAAAAAACCTATAGCGAAATGAGTTGTGGCCGAAGCAATATGATCAACTCTCGTTTCCGAGTCACAGTACCATCCCTTTTAAAGAGCTTGCCGAATGGACCGGGCAATGCGCCTAAACCGGCGACTGAAGTGTTGCTATAATTTTCATTGGAATCTGTCAGCCCACCGACCACCAACATTTCTCCGTTCTTGACCCGAACCATGGTATTCATTTCTCGAAGACTAACTCTAGGCAAACCAACCTGATTAGAACCAATAGATCTATACTCAAGCTCTGTCAGCGACGATGTGACCGGTGTCAAACTGAGGATAATTTGGTCGTCTTCCATAATAGTGGCAATAACCCCCAAGCCAAGTCCAGACATGACACTGTCAGGGGTAACCGTATAGGAAATAGTTCCGGTATCTTTATCTGTGGTCGATGAGATCGATTTAATATAGGCCACATTCTCACCAACACTGATCATGGCTGGCTGGCCATTCATAACACTTATTTTGGGACTTGACAGGACCTCGACATGCCCCTGCTCCTTCATGGCGTCAATCAAGAGATTAAAGGTCACAGGAGCCATGGTCAAAAACTTCTGGGTTAGAATAGACCCACTGTTGATAATAGTATCGGTCGCCGAAGAAATCGCTTGGTTGGGACCAACAACAGTAATACTACTATCAGGCCCGGTAATCGTGCCTGTCGAACCAGCAATTGCAATCGAACTGTCAGGGCCTGTCTGTGATAAAGCGCTTGCTGTTTCTGAGTGGTTCGTCGTGACAGTACGGGTATTATTGATGCCGGAATCGACCCTAAGCCTACCCGGATCAAGAGAAAATCCACCGATGGACTTGGTCAGCAGAGAACTCCAGTCAAGACCTGTTGTGTTATCGCCAGACAAGGTTATCTCGATAATTTTTGCCTCAATCGATACCTGCCGGTAGATTTCACCTCGCAAGTTGTTGATATAATTTTCAACCTTGCCCAGTAAGGCACGAGGTGCAGTTACCGTGATCAGCCCGATCGGTCGATCAATAGTGTAGTAGCCAAGACCAGAGTTTCTGCCGCTTTCAACACCTTCAACCACTGCTGGGGGCGCCGCTGCTGGGGGTGCCGCAACACCGGCTGCCTCCTGAGTGGTTGCAGACGGTGTTGCTTCAAGGTCAACTACACGAGGGGGCGGTATCGACCAAACCTCTAGAATTTTATCCAGGTTTTTTTCGATATTACCCCAGATATCAAATTTATTTTCATTGCTGTTGATGTTCAAGGTTCCCGTCATATTTGATCCCTCGGTGTTGCCCAACACATCACCACCAACACCGGTTGAATATGACGAGGAAATAAACGGCATGGCGACATGAAATTTCTTGGTTTCCTTATGATGAACCACGATTGTGTTGCCCTGCATCTCATAAAAATAATCGAGCTGGCGAAGGAGATTGTTGATGGCCTCAAAAAAATCCTCTTCCGGCATAATGGTAACGTGGACCAAGGCCTCCTGATCCACATCATTGGCCCAACTTATATTCATGGACTTCAATTTCGCCAGCTCCTGCATCACTAAACGCAAAGGTTTCGGCCCGGAGGGGGCGATCTTGGCACCTACGGGGATTGCGACATCGCTGGAAAAAGATGATCCCACAGCAGAGGAGGGGGAGGGAGATATCTGGTACGATGTGGTTTGATAGCGTACTGGCAGCTGATTTGACAAAGAATCGGTCTTTGGTTTCTCGGCAGAACCATCGGTCGCCCCCTTGGTGTGTTCAGCGATAAAAGCGGAAGTCTGCTGCTCCGACGTCGGCCCCTGCTGGGGAAGACATCCCCATACCCCGAATGTCACGATAAGTGCCCACACCCAGGACAGGAAAGTGTACCTGCTCAAATTATGCTTGGTGAAAAAGTATTCTGCTGGCATGACAGTTGCTCCATTGTCAATGGTTATTGCGTATTCGCTAAGGCAATCCGGCCTTTTATGTACTGAATTAAATCGGGCGCCAACTCATAGCCAGAATACATGATCGATTTATATTCGGCCACGGCCAAGTCAGATTTTCCCTGTTTATCTAATATCCTCGCCTTGGCAATCATTATCTCAAGGCTTGCGCCATACAATTGATTATATTGAGCAAGTGTCGCCATAGCACCAGCAAAATTAGAACTCTCCTCTTGAAAACTTATAAAACTGAGTAGCGCAGAACGAGAAGGCTTCTTACCACTCACCGCCTTTTCAAAATACTGCTGAGCCTCTGGCCTCCTCATGTTGGCCGAGCCAACAGCAGCCTGCAATGAGGCCTCAAGGTCATCAGGATTAAGAGCCAGCGCCTTTTTAGCATAATCGACACCAGCCTGATGATAGCCCAAATTCACCAGACACACTCCAGCAATCCGCTTGGCAAGTTCCGCATTGGTTGGCCATTTATCCAACGCCTTCTGGTAGAGGCCAAGCGCTTCTTTAAATTTCCCTTCCTGGACCAGACTATTTCCCCGTTGAACCAGCATCTTAGCTTCGACCACTGCCGGAGGATCACTCAATTTTTTATCAATAGCCACAACCATGTCATCCTCAGGTGCCTCCAACCCAAGCTCCGACTTCGCCGTTGCCTTCTCCGGCCAGACAAAGCCCTTCTCCTTGGCCGAAATAACAATGGTGTTATACCGCTCCTCCTTCTGCAACCCTTTCAGGTTCATAATAACATCCAGGAGAAAATCCCATGGGACTTCGCGAAGCGACAAGGTCAAAACCCCGGAGACCGAATCGTCCACCACAATATTATAGCCACCGACCTCGCCCATAAGACGAAATACATTGTGAAGATTGGTCTTATAGAAATCCACCGAAATTTTCTGCCGGTCATAACCTGCCTCGGCAAACTCATCGCCAGTGATCCCCACCTGCTGCAACTGCTTGTGAAGAACACTAACTTTCTTATCCGACGCCACCGATGAAGCCAATACCTGAGCGACAGGGTCCTCGGGTTCTTCCTGCTCAATCACCCCACCGTCAGCTGCAATGCTAATTAAAATACCCTCAGGGGCCGGAGCAACCGTATAATTAAACAGCCTCTCAAAACTCGAATCAAAAACAAACCGCGCCCCTTCCGCTCGGTCAGAAATCCTAATCCGCTCCAGACCTCCAGCACCAACCTCTGTATCCCGATCCAAGGCAGGGGCTTTTACCCTCGGCAAATCAAGATACATCCGATCCGGCCGACCATCCCCTTTGGTCAGATCCACCTTAGTGTAATCCTGAATAGGACCATCAGCTACCAAAAGAATACTAACGCTGTCGGTCCCCTCTCTCTTAACCTTCATGTCATAAATTTCAGAAAGCCCTCCACCCTCACCTCTCTGTGATGCCTCTTCTATAACTGGCACGGTGCCAACCGAAAGAGGAGGGGAGGGCGCAACTGACTCCTTACTGTTAGCAGCAAATATAATAGTGATATCATTGGCATCCCGTTTCACCGTATACTCACTGTCAGAATTGAGCGCGATCTCAAGCTTGGCGATAACCGGCTTTTTTTCGGCAAGAATAGTCCCGGTAATCATGGCCACAGGGGACTGATTCACCTCAATTGGCAGATGAAGCGAGTCAGCAAATCCGGCATTGGCGATGTCAACTACCACTCGCATCGGATCAAAAAGCTGATAGGTGGTGAATGTAGGCGACATATTCCCCTTGATCGTCAAGGAAAGACCGCCATCAACCTTTTCAAAAACAACACTCGAGGCCTGATACTCGCCATCTGCCTGAGCCAGACACCCTTTCTCAAAAACCACTGACATGGTCAGAGTCAGGAACATTACGCACAATATCGTAAGTCGCTGGATATTCACTATTGATCTCCCTCTTTTCGCAACACCATTTCATTGGTCATGACCCGCTTAGTGCCGCTGGTGGTCAGAGACCACTCCTCAATGATGACGGCGTTGGATACAATCGATTTCACTTCGCCCCGACGGCCAATTTTATCATTCACCCGAATAATATGGCCCATACCGGTGGAATCCTCCACCATGGCCAAAGTCTGCTCTCCCGAAAAAAGTATCGCCACCAGGGTCAACTGCCCAGGTTCAAACAATTGCATCCCGACTAAAGGTGCATCTTCCTCTGTGGCCCGCAGGGTGGGACCGGTCTCTTCCGTCAAGAATGGCCGGAATGGATCGGAACGGTTTTCTCGCCGGTAAGCAAAAGGTATTTTCAGCATTTCCTCCAACCCCTTTTTCTGCAGCGTTGTTTCTGCCACCACCGTACCTGAATTCTGAGGGACTACCTCAGCGGCACAAACACTACCCATGCCCCCCCCAAAGAGAAGAACAATGCAGCCAAGAAGAAGTAGAGAATGCATCTTATTTCTTCGTTGCATTGTTCTTCGCTGCCTCGACTGGCTCAATAAATTTATAGGTGACCAGATCCAATTTCGCGTCTACAAGCATCTCCCCATCGGTCAACTTCGGACTTCCCAATAGAACCTTAGACACATTGACAATACGGGGTAACTTGCTAACCGTATCTAAAAAATAGCCGACATTATGGTAGGTTCCGTTGACAGAAAGAGCCACCGGAATCTCGGCATAAAAACCCTTGACCGCCTCTGCCCCGGGAACGAAGGATAAGATATCCAGTCCGGCGCGACTGCCTTCACCAGAGATGCTTGACAGCAAAGAGGGTATTTCCTTGGTGTCGGGAATCACTAAGGCCGCTTCTTTAAATTTCTTTTCAATATCGGCCATCAAGGCCTTTTGCTCGTCAAGTTTGGCAGCCTTGACCTTAACTTCGGCGATCTGCTGTTGCAACTGGGTCACACTTGCCTCAAGGGCTATAATCTCTTGCCTTTTTGGTGAAAAATACAAAAAATAAAACAACGCGGCCGGCACGATGAGCGCTGCCAAGGCAATCGCCACTTTGTGATTGACCGACAAGGGGGTAACCTTAGTGTCAATAAAGGAATCAAAAGCCGCCTGGATGTTCTTGGTGTCCATGAGCCGTCCGCTTATTATTTCACGCCTCCCGCAACAGGAGCGGGGGCGGGCCGGGCCGGAGCCACAGCGTTGATAATCATCGAAAAAGCTTTCAATTTCTGGTTACCGACCTTGGTCAGCGAAGAATTCTTAAGCTCAGCCGCCACAAAAAAGTCGGATTTGCTTATCTTGTCCATATATTCAGCGATAGTGGCGTTATCAAGAGCTATCCCGGCAAGGGTGATGATATCGTTAGTGTAATCAAGAGAATTCAACCACATACGATCAGGAGGAGTGAGAGTCGCGACCTCGTCAAGTATCCTGGTAGGCAATTGCGAAGATACTTTTAAGGCCTTGATCACCCCAAGTTTGGTTTCAATAACCATCTGGGCCTTCTTGATATTTTCAATCTGAGTAATTATCGCCTGATACTTTGCAAGCTCCTGATTAAGCCTTGCAGACTCCGCCTGCAAGGATGAAATCTTGCTGGCCTGCCCGAATCCCATCAGGACAATAACCCCCAACAAGACAACAACAGCTGACACCAAACCGATCACCTCCTGACGGGTTCTGATCCGCTGTTTGATCTGCCGAACTGGTAAGAGATTGATTCGTATCATCGTCAGGTCAACTTGGTTACAGGTCTGCAGTGCGAATTGCCAGTCCCGCGGCAATAGCCATCTCTGGCGCCATGTGCTTAAGGTAGGCGCTATCGATTTCATCAGCATTGACCGTTACGGTAACAAACGGATCAAAAATTTCGGCTTTGATCCCGGTCTCCTCGCTCAGGAACTGGTCAAACCCCTTAATTCTGGCGCCTCCCCCACTCAATACCAACCGATCAATCCCCTCTTCACTGTGGCCCGCCAAATAAAAATCAAGGGCCTTTTTGATCTCCAGTATCCACTGGGTACAATTCTTGACAAATATTTCCTCAATACACCCTTTTTGATCGCCCGGATCTCGCTGCCCCGTCTTAACCGCTTCGGCCTCGTCAAACTCCAACCCACACTGACTCTGAATCTGTTCAGTGATCTGCCAACTGCCCATGACCACGTCACGGGCCAGGATTGAGGTGCCGTGGGCCAGAATGTTGATACTCATTTTACTGGCCCCGATATCAACCAAAGCAACATTCTCGTCTGCCCCGCAAACCTCGGCAAAGGAATTTTCCAAGGCAAAGGCATCGACATCCACCACCACTGGTTGCAGACCGATCCCCTTAAGCATACCGAGATAGGCATTCACCACCTCTTTCTTGGCGGCAACCAGCATGACATCTGTGCGATCGGAATGATCGGTATTGGTCTTCAGATCCTGAAAATCGAGATAGACATCATCAATATCAAAGGGGATATACTGCTCTGCCTCGGTATGGATATGGTTGGCTAAATCATCCTCAGACATCACCGCCAAATTGATTTTTTTTACAATAACCGAATAACCGGACATGGAAATAGCGACCTTCTTATTCTTGATCTGCAAATTACCCATCAACGCGGAAATTACCTGACCAACGGCATCAGGGTCGTTAAGAATACCATCGGACACTGCGCCTTCCGGCAACAGAGCACTACCAAGTTTGACCAAGCGCCGACAATTTTTTCCTGTCTCGACAAACTCACAGATCTTGATTGCATACGACCCAATATCAAGACCGACAGCTAAGTTCTGTCGCTTACTCCACGGCAGGGAAAATTCGAGATGTGGGAACTGAATTTTTCGCATCTGATCCAAATATCAGCAATTCGATATAAATCGTAAAAGCTTTGCAACAATGAATTACACTGCTCCAAAGCCTGTAAATCCTGCACTTAACAGGAAGAAAATAGTATCTCTATTAAATTAAAATCCACAAAACAAAAAGTTTGTCAAGCATATCTCACAAGTGATCTTCCTGAAATTGCAATTATTTTCTCGCAAAAACCTTCCACAAGAAAGGAAAGACACATATATAGTATAGTCGAGCAACACACAACCACAACATATTGGATTTCATAATCTTTCGTTAATTTTTCCGTTTTTTCAAACCTTCTTGTGTTTTCCGCCAATTTGGGATAAAAATTGGCGGGAGCAGAAGCCTTGATGAAATGACTTTTTTCACTGCCTTGCTTGCTTCTCACTCACCCTGCTGCCCGTCACCCATCCACCACACAGCTTATGGAGTCTTCCTTTGATAGATACTAGCAATAAAAAATCTCTGGTCAGAGAATATATTGAGGCGATACTGATCGCCTTGGTGCTGGCCCTGTTCATTCGCACCTTCATTGTCCAGGCTTTTAAAATCCCGTCCGGCTCCATGGAGCCGACCCTGCTCATTGGCGATCATCTTCTGGTGAATAAATTTATCTACGGCATTAAAAATCCATTCACCGGTGAAACCTGGGTCTCGATCTCTAAACCAGAACACCGCGACATCATCGTCTTCAAGTACCCGGTTAACCCAGATCAAGATTTTATTAAACGGGTAATTGGCGTCGAAGGCGACACCGTCGAGATGAAAGACAAAAAATTATTGGTCAATGGTGATCCTTTTATCGTCGACCGAGCAGTCTACCGAGACCCAAATATTTTCCCTGCAGAAATGCAGCCCCGGGATAACTTTGGACCGATCACCGTGCCCCAAGGATCTCTCTTCGTCATGGGAGACAACCGGGACAACAGCTACGACAGCCGATTCTGGAAATTCGTCAAACTTTCCGAAGTGAAAGGCAAAGCATTTATTCTCTACTGGTCGTGGAACAGCGAATGGACTTTTGAGATCAGCAATCTCCCCATCCGTTTTTCCCGGTTGTTCAACCTCATCCATTGACACGAGGTCACTGATGAATGTCGAATACCGCTTCAGCCACAAACACATCATCAGCATTGATGATTTTTCAGCGGAAGATTTACATTATATTCTACAAACAGCTGAATCACTTAAAGAAATTTCCACACGGTCTATCAAAAAAGTTCCGACTCTGCGCGGAAAGACGATCATCAATCTTTTTTTTGAACCAAGCACCAGGACTCGACTCTCCTTCGAAGTCGCTGCCAAGCGAATGAGTGCCGATACCTTTAACATTTCCGCCTCCACCAGCTCCGCTACTAAGGGCGAGACCCTGATTGATACCGCTAGGAATCTTGAGGCGATGCAGCCTGACGCCATCATTATCCGCCACTCCTCCTCCGGCGTTCCCGAACTCCTCAAGCGACATATTCAGGCCTCAATCATTAATGCCGGAGACGGTACCCATCAGCACCCAAGCCAAGCCCTTCTTGATATGATGACTGTCAAAGAAAAAAAAGGCCACCTTGATGGCCTCAAAATCGCCATTATCGGCGACATTACCCATAGTCGAGTCGCCCATTCCAATATCTTAGGGTTCACCAGGATGGGCGCACAAGTCCACGTTTGTGGACCAAACACCATGTTACCCCCTGGCCTGGAGGCCATGGGAGCAACCCGCCACCTTCATGTGGCCGATGCTGTTGTCGATGCCGATGTGATCATGGCCTTGCGTATCCAGAAAGAACGGCAACATGACCCACTGATCCCCTCTCTTCGTGAGTACGCCTGCGTTTTCGGCATCAACCGTACCATCGCCGCCTTGGCCAAACCCGACGCATTGATCATGCATCCCGGACCGATTAACCGTGGAGTTGAAATGACCCCGGACGTGGCTGACGGTTCACAATCGGTAATTCTTGACCAAGTTGAAAATGGAGTCGCCATTCGCATGGCGCTCCTCTATCTTGTCTTGGGAGGTGATTAATGAGTTCTTTCCCGCCACTTGTTCTTGAAAATGGCCGAATTATCGACCCAGTAAACGGTGTTGACCAGATTGGCACGCTCCTCATCGCTGATGGACTATGCCGAACAATCACTCCTGGAGATCCACTTCCTAAAGGAACAGAACACCTCGACCTCACCGGCAAATGGATAGTTCCTGGTCTTATCGATATCCACGTCCATCTCAGAGAACCGGGAGAGGAGTATAAGGAGACGATCACAACAGGAACCACTGCCGCGACTGCTGGGGGCTTTACCGCAGTCGCCTGCATGCCAAATACCCGCCCGGTGCTTGACACAGAAAGCAGCATCAGCCTGGTCGTCTCCCGGGCTCAAGGGGCCTCAGCGCGCGTCTATCCTGTTGGAGCAATCAGTAAAGGCAGCCACGGAGAAAATCTTGCCGAATTTGCCGAGATGAAGAGATCTGGTGCTGTGGCCTTCACCGATGACGGCCGTCCGGTTATAAATAGCCAGATGATGCGACGAGCCATGGAGTATGCCGCTAACTTTGATCTAC
>VMSU01000134.1 GCA_013792005.1 Desulfobulbaceae bacterium | reverse complement strand
TATACCATGGGGTTTCTTCGTGCTGTTTGGCTTGGATGTTTACTCCTTGCTTCCGAAGGGTTGGGATCAGTTCGAGATCGGGTGGGGCGATAGCCTTAAAGCTGGAGCCTCCTTGGGCGATGCCTGTGATTTCGTTTCCCTGGATAACCACCTTGTTGACGGTCCCTTGCTCAACGCTGGAAAGGAAATCGGTGTAACTCATCTCCTCTATCTGGGTGTGAGGTTTGCTGAAGAGGTTGAAAAGAAGGATCATAGTCAAACCAATGACCAGCCACATAGAGAGATTTTTATAGAACATGTTCAATTAGATCGCCTATTTATGGTTGAGGGTGAGTGTGCTTCGTATAGAAATTGTTGATTCCTGCGATATTCGTACTTGTATTCATTCATAGGACCTTATCGCTCGTGATGTCACTTCACAGATGTGACATTCAGTATCATTTTATATACAATAATCCTGTAAGGCCTTAACTTCCACACTTTTTTCAGTAAGAGTGGAGATGGCCATGACCATTGACTGTGCGCCAGCCGTTGTGGTGGTGTAGGGAATGCGGTAATCAAGCGCACTCCGGCGGATAGTGTAGGAGTCCTCAGTGGTACGTGTTCCCATTGAAGTATTGATAATCCACTGGATTTTTTTATCTTTGATCATGTCAAGAATATGCGGTCGGCCTTCTGAGATTTTATTGACCCGGGTGCAGGTAACACCATTATCGGTTAGAAATTTTGCGGTGTTGGCAGTAGCCAACAGATTAAAGCCAAGGTCTGTAAGTTTTTTAGCAGTGGGGAGGATGACGAGCTTGTCGTTGTTGCGTACAGAAATCAAGACGCTTCCAGAGGATGGAATTTTCTGGCCGGCCGCCATCTGTGCCTTAGCAAAGGCGAGGCCCAGGGTGCTGTCAACACCCATAACCTCTCCGGTCGACTTCATTTCCGGGCCGAGAAGGGTATCTACATTGGCGAACCTGTCAAAGGGGAAGACCGCCTCTTTGACTGCGTAGTGAGAGATTTCTACCTCTTTGGTTAGTCCGAGCTCTGCAAGCTTTTTACCCATCATAACCTTAGTTGCGAGTTTTGCCAGAGGCACGCCGGTGGCTTTGCTGACAAATGGCACGGTTCGAGACGCTCGGGGGTTGACTTCAAGAACGTAGAGCACGTCGTCCTTGACTGCATATTGAATATTCATCAGGCCGATAACCTTCAGTTCCAGGGCCATGGCCCTGGTTGCCGCCTTGATCCGCTCGATCAGGGTAGGCGACAAGGTGTGAGGAGGCAGGACACACGCCGAATCACCGGAGTGGATGCCGGCCTCTTCGATATGCTCCATGATGGCCCCAAGGATAGTGGTTTCACCATCGGAAATGGCATCTACATCGATCTCGACGGCATCTTTCAAGAATTTATCGATTAAGATCGGATGCTCTGAGGAGACGTCAATGGCTGTCCGCATGTAATCTTTGAGGTCGTGTTGGTTATAAACAATTCTCATGGCCCGGCCACCAAGGACGTAGGATGGGCGGACAACAACCGGGTAGGTGATTCGCTCGGCAATGATCAGCGCTTCATCAGGGGTGCGCGCAGTCCCGTTGTCGGGTTGAACAAGGCCAAGTTTCTGGAGAAACTGCTGAAAACGCTGCCTGTCTTCTGCCCGGTCGATGCTATCCACCGAGGTGCCAAGGATTTTGACTCCAGCCCGATGCAGGCCATTGGCAAGATTGAGGGGAGTCTGTCCGCCGAACTGGACGATAACGCCTTCCGGTTTTTCTGTTTCGATGATGTTAAGGACATCTTCATTGGTCAAGGGTTCAAAGTAAAGCTTGTCCGAGGTGTCATAGTCGGTGCTGACCGTTTCCGGGTTGCTGTTGACCATGACGCTTTCGATCCCCAATTCATTGAGGGCAAAAGCGGCATGAACACAGCAGTAGTCAAATTCAATGCCTTGACCGATGCGGTTAGGTCCGCCGCCCAAGATCATGACCTTGCGTTTGTCACTGGGGCGGGCTTCATTTTCCTCTTCATAGGTAGAGTAATAGTAGGGAGTGAAGGCCTCAAATTCAGCAGCACAGGTGTCTACGAGCTTGTAGACAGCCCGTATGCCCAATTGATCTCGGAGTTCTCTGATGTCGTCAGGGGATGTTCCGGTCAGGAATGCAAGCTGTTGGTCTGCAAAGCCATACTGTTTGGCTTTGTAGAGAAGGTCGTGATCAAGACCAGAAAAACCAGCCTTGGTAATGACAACTTCCAGGTCGGTGATCTGTTTAAGATTTCGGAGAAACCATGGGTCAATGGCAGAGAGGCGATAGATCTCATTGATGGGCATGTCTCTTCGTAATGCTTCATAGAGATAGAAAAGACGTTGTGAGCTTGGTGTATGAAGGCCCTTGTCGAGATCTCGCTGTCTGAGGTCCGAGTGGTTAAACTTTTTCCCTGCCCCAAATCCGGCGCAGCCGATTTCAAGTGAGCGCATACCCTTTTGGAAGGCTTCTTTGAAGGTCCGGCCAATGGCCATGGTCTCGCCTACTGATTTCATGGCGGTGGTCAGGATGTCTTCAGCCTCAGGGAACTTTTCAAAGGTCCAGCGTGGGATTTTTACCACACAATAGTCGATGCTGGGTTCGAATGAGGCGTAAGTTTCACGGGTTATATCGTTGGTGATCTCATCCAGGGTGTAGCCCACAGCGAGCTTGGCGGCAATCTTGGCAATGGGGAATCCGGTGGCTTTGGAAGCCAGGGCTGAACTCCGAGAGACACGGGGGTTCATCTCGATAATAACCAACTCTCCATCAACCGGGTTAACGGCAAATTGAACGTTTGAACCACCGGTTTCAACACCGATTTCACGCATGATGGCGATGGCGGCATTACGCATCTCTTGGTATTCGCGGTCAGTGAGTGTCTGGGCTGGCGCCACAGTAATCGAGTCGCCGGTATGGACGCCCATGGCATCAAAGTTTTCAATCGAACAGATGATGACCACGTTGTCTTTTCTGTCCCGCATGACTTCAAGTTCGTACTCTTTCCAGCCCAACAGGCTGCGCTCCAGCATTACCTCAGAGTTCATGCTGAGGTCGAGTCCTGTTGCGCAGAACGCTTCCAACTCATGGTGGTTATAAGCGACACCTCCTCCGGTGCCACCGAGAGTAAAGCTGGGGCGGACAATGAGTGGAAATCCAATTTCATCACCGGCTTTTCTGACTTCTTCCATGGTGTGAACGATGGCGCTTTCCGGGACATTTAAGCCGATCTTTTTCATTGCGGCCCGAAACAGGTCTCGGCCTTCGGCCTTTCTGATGACATCGGCGTTGGCTGCCAGCATCTCAACCCCGAACTTTTTCAGCACACCCATTTCAGCCAACTTGAGCGCAGTGTTAAGGGCGGTCTGACCTCCAAGGGTGGGAAGAAGGGCGTCAGGGCGTTCTTTGTCGATAACCATGGCTACTATCTCTGGGGTGATCGGCTCGACGTATGTTTTGTCGGCGATTTCAGGGTCAGTCATGATGGTAGCAGGGTTCGAGTTGATCAATACCACCTCGTACCCTTCCTCTTTTAATGCTTTGACCGCTTGCGTACCTGAGTAATCAAATTCGCAAGCCTGGCTGATGATGATTGGTCCGGAACCGATGATCAGTATTTTTTTGATGTCTGTTCGTTTAGGCATGGAGGTAATTAGTTCCTTTCATTATGTGTGCTGACAAATTGAGAGCAAAAATGCACAAGGTCTTGTCCTGACTTGGTATCGGTTATTGATGGAGCTGTTCGGGTTGATCAGGGATCGGAGTGTTTGAGTGTTTATTGTTAGGTGCAAGATGGATAGAGTTTGGTAGATAAAATGATTCACTATCCCGTAAAGTTATCGCTAGTTATTGTAGCTAACTGCCTTGATCCGATTGACCTGAGATACTTTATTTTTTTATCATTTCGATAAAGCGATCAAAAAGATAAAGAGAGTCGTGCGGGCCAGGGGCATTTTCAGGGTGGTACTGGACGGAAAATGCTGGGTAGCGTTTGTGGCGCATCCCTTCGACACTGTTGTCATTCAGGTTGATATGGGTCAGTTCTACTTCTGCATGCTCGAGGCTTTTGATATCTACACAGAAACCATGATTTTGAGCAGTGATTTCGATTTTTCCGGTGTCGAGATCCTTGACAGGTTGGTTGGATCCGCGATGACCGAATTTTAGTTTGTAGGTGGATCCTCCATAGGCAAGCCCCATGATCTGGTGGCCTAGGCAGATGCCAAAGATAGGTTTTTTTCCTAACAGGGTACGGATTGTATCAACGACACCTGGAATTCCAGCTGGGTCACCAGGTCCATTGGAGAGGAAGATTCCGTCGGGATTCATAGCCAGAATGTCATCGGCGGATGTTTGTGCGGGGACAACTTGCACTTGACATCCTCGTTCAGAGAGCAGGCGTAGTTGATTGTATTTCAATCCAAAGTCGATGGTGACTATTCTAAATGTGCCTGGACCCGAGGTGGTGAAATTCGATCCGGGGACGGGGCCATTTTTGGTCCAGCCATATGGCTTGGCACAGGTGACTTTACTGACCATGTCGTGGCCGACCAGGCCTGGCCATGATTGTGCTCTATGGACGAGAGAGGAAATATCAAGGTCTATTGTTGATACGATGCCCTTTAGTGCCCCTTTTTCACGAATGTGCTTGGTCAATGCTCGGGTGTCGATTCCTTCCACTCCAACGACGTGTTGGTTGCGGAGAAAATCGGAGAGTGTTCCTTGTGAACGGAAGTTGCTGGGCACGGCATTGTACTCTTTGACCAGCATTGCCCCTGGGTGGATGGCGGCAGATTCCATGTCCTCATCGTTAACCCCATAGTTACCGATCAAAGGATAGGTCATGGTTACAATTTGGCCTTTGTATGAGGGATCTGTCAAGATCTCCTGGTATCCGGTCATGCCGGTATTGAATACAATTTCACCGACAGCCTCGCCAGGGCCGGTGAACGATCTGCCTGTAAAGGTTCTGCCATCTTCAAGGGCAATAAGCGCTTTCATAGAGTTTTCCACGTGTTGTTGTTTCTTTTAATGTCAATCGTCCAGGGCCTGACGGATTAAATCTGCCTGCCGGGTGGCAGCCCCTTGCTGTGCTGCCGCGACAGTGAGAGCCCGTTCTGAGGCGTCCTGATAGCTGTCTTGGTGAAGATGAAAATACAATATTTTTGTAATTAGTTCCTCTGTATTGTTAACGAGAAATCCGGCGCCTTGATTTTCAAGCAGGGAACGGGCATCGTTAAAGTCGCTCATATGTGGCCCGAAAAAGGGGGGCTTCCCCCACATAGCCGGTTCCATGATGTTGTGTCCACCACGATCCACAAGGCTACCTCCACAAAAAACATAGGTCCCAATGGAGTATAAACTTGCCAGTACTCCCATCTGGTCAACCAGGATAATTTTTTGTCCTTGGAGACTTGAACGAGCCTGCGATAGTCGTTTGAAGTTGATGTTTTTGCTGCGCCAATCCGACTCGATTTGATCGATGCGCTCAATGTGCCTGGGGGCAACAACCAGAACAAGGTCGGGTATTGTGGCGCTAAGAGCTATAAAGGTGTCAATCATCATCGATTCCTCACCAGAGTGGGTGCTTCCCGCGATGATGACTGGATGATTTTTATTCAGATCCAGCAGGTTTCTGAAGTGATTGCCTACCCTTTCTTGTAAACTAGTTCTGTCTAAATCGTCCTGGTGATCAAATAAAGGAACAAAAGATTCGATCGGTTGGTCATACTTTGCATTGCCATTGACCTCAATCTTATCAGGTTCGAGTCCGAGAGCAATGTAGCGTTTTCGATCAATTTCATGGATTACCGATGTCGTGTTGAAACAGCGTACGACCTGTCGCATGAAACCAGAAATTATTGAGTATCGTCGAAAAGCATTTTCGGAAAGGCGTCCGTTTAATAGGAGTGTTTTAACACCCTTGGCTTGCATTAGCCGAAGTGTATTCGGCCACAGTTCGGTCTCCAGGCAGATGTAAACGTCCGGATTCAATTTAGCGATAAATCGATCAACAATGAGTGGCAGATCGATAGGCGCATATAGGCACTGAGCTATGTTCGCCAGTTGTTTTTTTGCTGCGAGATGACCTTGTCTTGTAACGGTTGTGATAACAATATCAACTCTGGTTTCTTGTTTGTGAAGCGCAGTAATTAAGGCTTTTGCTGCCTGTATTTCACCAACAGAAGCGGCATGGAACCAAAGCCGTTTTGGGTGTTTCAACGAGAGTGGGGGGGGAAAGTAACTGAATCGTTGCCAAAGGTCGTCAAGGTGTCTTCTTGTCAACAGGCAATACATTACATATATGGGTATGACCAAAAGCAAGAGCAGCCAACCCGACCAGGTGTACAGTCGATAGTACAAAATGAAAAAAAACAACCCCCATGATTCACATTGCCACAGATGGAAGACGAGTCTGTGTTAAGCAATGTTTATGTGAAAACTAGCTATAAAAAATTAAACAATTTAAACTGGAAATGACGAATTCGTCAACCTGAAATAATCTATGCTCGGCAGAAATGCGATGCAGTCCAACTCAGAAGCGCGATGGGGGGGAGGTCTTAGTAGTATTGACAATCTCGCAAAAAGTCCGGGGATGGCTTACGGGATCTCTTATCTGGAGTTTGCTATTAATAGTAGTAGGTATGAGGCAATGAGGCTTTGGGTGCTCCATACATTAAAACGCTTGGGGTTTTCGAAGTAGCGGAAGAGGAATAAGAATGAGATTCTGGCCGTTAGATCTGGCAACTAAGGAGGCAATCATAAACAGATTTCACAAAAAAAGAACCTAAAGAGAGTAAGTTAAGGAGCGAGGAAGTAAGAGGATAAAAAAGAGATTGACAGGGTGATAGAGTTGGGCTAGATTGCCGCCTTTCCAAGCGGGTCCGCGAGGGACGGTTGAGAAAAGAAAGCAGCAAAAAAGAAGTTGACAGGGACGAGGGGATCGGCTAGATTGGCCCCTCTCAAGCGGGACAGGGTAGCTGACGTAAGGCAGCGAAAGAAAAGCAGAAAAAAGAAGTTGACACCCTGCTGAAGATTGAGTAAAAAGAATAGATGCCCGAGCGGAAAAGGCTGGGGCAGCCGGACGAAATGATCTGGTTGATCTTTGAAAACTGAATAGCAAAACAACGAGCCAACGAAAAGAGTTTTAAGATTGGACAAGTAACCGATTTAATCGGTAGAGAAGGATTTAAACTGGAGAGTTTGATCCTGGCTCAGAACGAACGCTGGCGGCGTGCTTAACACATGCAAGTCGAACGCGAAAGGGGACTTCGGTCCCCCGGTAGAGTGGCGCACGGGTGAGTAACGCGTAGATAATCTACCCCTATATTTGGGATAACAATTCGAAAGGATTGCTAATACCGAATACACTTATTTGAACGCAAGTGCGAGTGAGGAAAGGTGACCTCTTCTTGAAAGTTACTGTATAGGGATGAGTCTGCGTACCATTAGCTAGTAGGTAGGGTAAAAGCCTACCTAGGCGACGATGGTTAGCGGGTCTGAGAGGATGATCCGCCACACTGGAACTGGAACACGGACCAGACTCCTACGGGAGGCAGCAGTGAGGAATATTGCGCAATGGGGGAAACCCTGACGCAGCGACGCCGCGTGGGTGATGAAGGCCTTCGGGTTGTAAAGCCCTGTCAGGTGGGAAGAAGTGCATTATGGCTAATATCCATAGTGTTTGACGGTACCACCAAAGGAAGCACCGGCTAACTCCGTGCCAGCAGCCGCGGTAATACGGAGGGTGCAAGCGTTGTTCGGATTTACTGGGCGTAAAGGGCACGTAGGCGGCATAGCAAGTTAAGGGTGAAATCCCGGGGCTCAACCCCGGAACTGCTCTTAAAACTGCTAAGCTAGAGATAATCAGAGGTGGGTGGAATTCCTGGTGTAGAGGTGAAATTCGTAGATATCAGGAGGAACACCGGTGGCGAAGGCGGCCCACTGGGATTATTCTGACGCTAAGGTGCGAAAGCGTGGGGAGCAAACGGGATTAGATACCCCGGTAGTCCACGCCGTAAACGATGAATACCGGTTGTTTGGAGTATCGACACTCCAAGTGGCGCAGCTAACGCGTTGAGTATTCCGCCTGGGGAGTACGGTCGCAAGACTAAAACTCAAAGGAATTGACGGGGGCCCGCACAAGCGGTG
>VMSU01000133.1 GCA_013792005.1 Desulfobulbaceae bacterium | reverse complement strand
CCATAACGGGTCGCCGGTGTAGAGGTCTGGCCCGGTTGAAGCATATTTGATGGTGAGGATGTCATTGGTGTTGAAGCCTTGGCCGGCATCGGCAGAGGAAAAACCAGAGACAATGACGTCATCATTTAAGTCTACCGTCAGGCAGATGCCCATGTCGCCCTGTCCGTCTGCGCCGTCGTAGTCGTCTATCCAGTACGGGGTCGCCGCGTTGGTTCGGTCGAGTTTGACAGTGTAATAATCGTATTGGGAGGTGGCTGTGGCGCTCACGCCGGTTGCCACGGGATTGTTGTCGCTACTCATGGCAATGGCGTTGGCCATGTCGTCAAGCCCTTCTCCGTTATAGATGTAAAGCCAGGTCGGGGCCGGGTAGTTGATTAATGTGGTTAATGCAGCAACTGGGGTTGAGGGTAGGGAGTAGCCTTTGGTCGCGCTCTTGGCTGAGACGCGGTAGGAGTACCAGCTATCATGGGTGACACTGCTGTCGGTGTAGCTTAGCTGGTTTTGGGGCACCAAACAGGTGATTTCGGTAAAATTGCTGCAGGCAAAGCCCTGGCAGCGCTCAACACAGAAAAAATCTTCGTTGTTAGGGGCGCTGGAGTTGTCCTGCCAGGTGAGGTCGATCCTGGTTTGGCTGACCACCGTGGTTGTGAGGCTGGTTGGTGAGTTCAAGAGATCGGCATTGTACTTTACGGCGAAAAAATCCAGATCATCGATGGCCTGTTGGGACCAACCGCCGACATAGACATTGCCATCAGCGGTGACGGCCAGGGCCACAGCCACTCCAACCGGTTGCTCATTGCCTCCAATCGGAGGACCGTCCTGTGCTTGCTGCCAGATCAGATTGCCATTGGTTTTGTTGTATTTTAATGTTTGGAAGTCATCATCATCCGTTGCCGCTTTATGCGTGTATCCACTGATGTAGAGTCCACCACTATGGTCAATGGCTAAGGCTTGGGGGATGTCGGCATTGTCGACTCCTGAGTCGAAGATCTTCTCCCAGATTACCGCGCCATTGGTTCCAGCGTACCGTGCGGTGTAAAAATCATCTTTACCACTGATGGTAAAGGTGTTGCCGGCAAGGTAGATTTCGCCGTCGGAGTCGACAACCAGCCCTTTGGGGATATTGGGGCTGCCACCGCTGTATGTTCTGCTCCAGAGTTGTTGGCCATTGGCTGCCGCGTATTTGAGAGTTAGGATGTCGTGACGGCTGCCGGTCAGAACTTCACCGCTGACGATGACGTTGCCTTCCTGGTCCATCCCAGAATAGTAGGCTAGGTCATTGCCCGTGCCGTTGTCATAGGTCTTCTGCCAGACTATAGCGCCGCTATAGTCAAACTTGATGGTTAGGAAATCAAAATCAAGGCGACTGCCGCTGTGCATGACCGCCGTGTACCCAGCAACCGTAATTCCATCCACCCCAACGCTGATGTTGTAGAAACGATCATCATTACTGGCGACACCGTTGAAATGAGCCTGCCAAATTGGTGTTCCGTCCGGGTTTGGTCCGGCTGGGCTCAGCTTGAGGAGGAGTCCGTCATCGCCGGTAGCGCCACCGTTTTGAGAGTAACCGGTTACATAAATGTTGTTCAGCGAGTCGATGGCCAGGCCCTTTGGCATGTCATTACCATTGGCGGTACCGTTGAAGATGTAAGGGGTAGCCCACTTCTGGGCCCCAGTTGCACCATCATACTTGATGACAGCGATATCGGTGTTCACGCCATTGGCGAGAAAACCTGTAATCACTACGTCATCATTGCCGTCCACGGCTACGGCTACGGTCCAGTCATCGCCTTGGGAGTGGGAGTGTCTGGTTGCCCAGAGGACGCTCTGGCCATTGCTGCTGAGCTTGATGGTATAAAAATCATCATCAGTGCCGGTATTGGTATAGCCGGTGATAATCAGGTTGCCTTGAGAGTCCACAGCACTGGCTTTGGCCTCCTGTATCCCGACCTGGATGTGCTGGAATTGCCAGACGAAGATGTCGGCAGCAAGTGACGAAGAGATACTGCCAAGGAGCGCCAGCGCTACCCAAAACGCTGTGATTGTAACTTTCCATAGAGTTGTTCGCATAGCCGCGATCCCCATTATTGCCTGTGCCGAGTTATTGTAAACCTGTTGGTTGTTGTGGGCGCCGATTGTCATCTTATTGCCCTCCTGTCCACGGGGTTACGGTGTTCCAGCCCTGATTGTTGGGCCAGTTTGTCGATCCGTTGGCGGTTGGGGCGCCGTGACAGATGCCAGTGCTGTACTGGGAAAAGTAGCCGTTGTCCCACCAACCATTGGGGAATCTTCCAAATTTGTTTGCATAGGAGCGCCCGGTGACAACAGGTGTGCCGCCTGAAACCTGCCTGCCTCGGTGAGGGTAGTTCAGGCAATTAGTCTGCATCAGGCGCGGTAGGCCCGATGCGTGGGGTTTGTGGCATTTGGAGCATGTATAGGAGTGTTCCCGTGGAGTTTCGCCATCAACCCAGCCCCAGCCTTTTACTGAACGATGGATGCGCTCAGATGTTGCCCAAGTGGTAGCGGTAGTTGGTTTTGAACTGGCCTCACTGGTCAGGGCCGTTTTTGGGTGACAGCGAATGCAGAGACCGGCGAAGGTGTCGGCCTCCTCGTTGATCCGATTAAAGGGGCCAGGTTGATTGGCTTGGAGGCTCAAATCTACCATGTTAAATGTGTTACGATCCGATCGCCAACTACCGGCCGGCTTGGGGTCAGCTTTTTGCGGGTAAGGCCGGACATAGCCACCTGACCAGGCGTTGAAGCGATTATAGAAATTGCCAGTGCCGCCGTAGCCATCGTTCATCAGGGGGGGGCCGTCTTCTTTGTAGGGAGAGCTGAGCCAGGTACCTTTGAGTATTGGCAGGGCATAGGCCTGCTTGGTTCCGAGTGAAGGGCTTATTCCATGGGGATCATGGCAGGGGGTGCATAGTCCATCGATGGACCCCATGGCGTTGATGTTTGAGGACCCGCTCACATTGTAATTGGGAGAAGCCGGGTTCTTATGAGAGGCCTTAAAGTGGCCGCCGAGGGTTTGTTTCCCTGCTCGGTATGATGAAAACTGACTTCCGCCGGAATATGAACCTGAGAAACGCAGGTTGTCTCGGTATCCTATAACCGGAGCGGTGGCGCCAAAAGTTTGGCTGTATCCCCATGGCGATTTTGAGGTCGGACTGAGTTGGGTGTTGCTGCTGGCTGTTTCATGGCAGTCAAAACACTGGCCAGCACCGGCCTGATAGGGGTTGACTGAGTTGGGGTTGGGATTGGCCGTGGCCTTATAGCTCATGGGGTACCCGCCTTTTCCTGCTTGGGTTTCCTTGAGGTTAGCGCCGTTCTTGGTGCCATTGAAGGTGGTGTAGCTCGAAGTCGTGCCGGTCACCATTGACCCATGGGAAGAGTGGCAGTCAAAACATTGGATATTATAGACGCCTGCCCTGGTGTTAGGGGTGGTGCCATCGACGCCGGTGACGGGATCAATGCCGCCTTGGTTGGCCACGGCATTACCATGGGCGGAGAAAGCTTTAGTGACGGATTTTTTCGCCGAGTTGACGGTATTATATTTGCCCAGGGTCGCAGTGCCGGTATTTGAATAGCGGGAGTTAATGCTGGTTCGGTCCCAAGCATATTGGCGGGGAGTTTTGCAGTCGCCGTGCTCCGGGTCGACCAGGTTGAAAGGTTGGACGTCGTTGTTCTTGTCCGAATGGCAGCTTAAGCAGTGATCTGTGACCTTGTCGACTTCTCCCCGCTGGCCAGCTAAGGTGTTGCCTGGTTTGGTGGTGTCGATTTTTGAGGCGAGGAAGGACGTTGCGGTGTCATCACCGTTTTGACCATCGTTGTCAAAGAGTGTTGGGCGGAATCCTTCTCCCCAGATGACCAGGTCGACTTCTTTATCTTTTTGCGAAGCGTTGGTCTTGTAATTATATCCAGCGTGGTGTTCGAGATCAATAACGCCCTCTGCCGTTGCTTCCCAGTGACAGGCGTAGCAGTGGCGATTGGTGATTGTGTCACTTTGGACATGGTGGGAGACGGCAGAGAACTGCTTCATGATATTCATCCGGGCGCCGATGGCGTCCTTGTGGCACTTGGTGCAGTCTCGGGCCTGACCGAAAGCGGTGTGGCGTGGCACCGGACGGTTTGGGTGACAGGAGTTGCAGTTCTGTCCTGAGGCGTGGCTGTCAGTGAAGCGGTGTTCATGGCATTCAGTGCAGATCCGCCCTGAGTTGTGGTTGTTTCCTGAGGTTGAGGTGTAGTGCATTTCGGCATTGGTGTGGCAGACGTTGCAAACACCGTCATACTTGCCAGTGGCAGGATTGGGTGCGATGCGGGCGTAATCGAGACCGGTGCTCTTGCGAGTGAAGGAGACTGATTTTCTCTCAATCGGCTTACCGACCACTCCATCGGTGCGGGTTGCCACCATGTCCTGGACCATATAAATGTTATTGTCACCGTGTGGGTCATGGCAGTCCCAGCAGAATTTGCCGCCCTTCCAGACGATGTCCATGATTTTATAAGTGTCGCCGGGTTGCAGTTGTTGGCCGTCCGGGAAGGCCGGGGCAACGGTCAGGGTGGTGTTGCTGTTTCTGACAATGGGGCGAGAGAGGTTGGCGTTGGTCCCGCTGAGGATTGTTACCCGGCGACCGATAAAGCTATCTTGAGTCCATGATTTGGAGTTGTCTATCACCTCATGGGTGGAGAAGGAGGCATCACTGACTGAACCTGCGTCAAGCTGACTGCCTAAGCTATTTTGGTAGGATTGATAGTGCTTGTAGCCAAAGTGGAAGGACGATGCCTTAGCTTTCTGCGGCGCGATTATCCCGCCTGTTTTTCCTGTAAGTGTTGGGTCAGTGCTCGCAGGGTCGAAGCCCAAGACATACTGAGGGCCGGTATGGCATGTTTCGCACTGTCCACCCTTGTCGTCATCGTGGCAGATCAGGCAGACCCCCATTCGAACATAGGAGTTTTTGACGTCTTCCTTTCTTTCCTCTGTCCAGAGACCGGCATCGGTCTTGTGGCGGGTAGCGTCATCGACATGGCAGGTGGAGGCCGAGCAGCCGCCGGTGGTAAATCCACTATGGTCTGGCCGGGAGATGGTGTAGGGCTGATTGATCACTTCAATCTGGGCTGGGATCGCTGATAGTTGTGGGGCCAAGGTCTCTGTCGAGTTGTGACACTCCAGGCACTCACTGTCTTGACCCTGCATGTGACAGAAGACACACTCCTTTTCGAACCGAGCCTTGAAGTGTTCATGTTGGATCAGTCGGAACGGACGCTCTTCGTTTTGATGGAGTACCTCGGAGTCGTGACAGTACCAGCAGCCGTTATTTGGGAAGTTAGCCGGTGGGTTTCCAGAAGGATAGCGGTTGGTGTTTAATTCTGGTTTTCCTGTGCCAGGATCAATCACACCGGGACGTCCATGGCCGCTGGTGGCCCATTGACTGAGGTTGATCTTGGCCTGTGAGCCGTTGAATTTGCCGAAGTCATCCTGGTCGGCGCTAGTTGTGCCATGGCAGTCTCGACATACTACCGCATCATGGACCGAACCACCCCATTGGGGGTTGGCTCCGGTATGACAGGCGGTGTTGCTACAGGTCTTGGTGGCGGTGTCGTAGATGCCACCATTTTTAAAGATGACGTTTTTTATCCGATTGACATGTCTGGCTGGGTTGATGTGCTGATCTTCGGTCATGCCGCCGGGAGGGATCGTCGTGCCATGGCATGTGAGACACCCGCCTGCACTGATGGTTCCGGCGTGGCAGTCATCGCAGGAAAAGCCGGTGAACATATGGCGATAATGAGAGTTTGCCTTGTCGGTCAGGGGGCCGCTATTGGCATACATGGGCATGGCGGAGAGCCACTTTTTCTCAGGGAACTGCTGCCAATAGCTGCCATCTCTGCCATCAGAGTGGCAGCCTGACGTGCTACAGCTCTGTGCCGGGCTGTGTCCATGGCAGGCGTTGCACTCCTGGGTCCCACCGGTCCAGGCATAATCACGCATTTCCGGGTTTAAGGTTGTGCCATCGCTGTGACAATAGACGTTGCGGCAGACTGTGGTTTCGGAAAGGTATTGTGGCTGGGGCATGCCGACGATGGCCCACTGTGAATCCATCTTAACATCAATGGTGTGATTGAGGTGGGGAACTTTTAATGTGCCAGCCGCATCAACAGTATCGGTGTGGCGGTAATAGCAGGGGTATTTGCGAATCCATTTGGAGCTGGCCAGGCGAGAGTGGCCGTTGGTCTGAATTCCTACCGCCTTCTCATGAAAATTGCTCTGTGATCCTGGCCCAGAGCCGTCATGACAGAGTCTGCAGTTGGTGTCTTCCGCTTGGTGTGAATAGTTAATGGTGTTGATGGCATCCATGATGGTTATGCGACCATCATGGCAGGTGTCACAGCTGGTGTCGGTACCTTGGTGAGTATATTGGGCAGTGTCGGTGGCATCTGCAAGGACCTGGCGACCTTTATGACAGGAGTTGCAATTCAGTGAATAATTGGGGTCCAGGTCGTTCCAATGCTGGCGGTAGGTGGGGTCGTTTGGAGGGCCGCCGCGGCCATCGTGATGGCAAGTGTTACAACCAATGGCGGTAAGTGGATCCATGACGCCGCCGCCTGGAAGGTGGCAGACAGTGCAGGCAAGACCCATAGCTAGATGGTCTGGGTGTTTGCCGGAGTCGCTGCCTGGGGCAAACCCCCGACCGTGCTTGTGGCAATAGGTGCAGCGACTGGCAGCGCCGGCGGCGCCTTTGTCGTCCATTTTATTCTGGTGATCGGTGATAGCGTTAAGATCGTCATGGAGAAAGTGATCGGTCTGGGTGTGGCAAACTTGGCAGAGTCCATCATTTTCAGTGGGACCGATAAAGCCGCCATTGGGGTTGAAGAACTTAACGGTATGACGGCCTGTAGGACCCTCAACGTCGCTACGGATCAATTGACCGTAAATTACCCCAAAAGTAACGCCGGTGTTGAAGTCGTTTGGAATTTTACCATTGACTGTAATGGCGCTTTGGCCATCGTCGACAGCAGTGATCTCGAAGGTGGATGATGGGTTGCTTGCGGGCATGGCCAGGATTAAGCCGCGACCGTTGGTGCCGTTTTTCTTGGCCCATGGCGTGGTGGCATTGTCCCAGTAAGTTTTAGCGGTAAGATCGGAAAAATTGAAGGTGGTGGAGAAGGGAGAGACACGGGTGCCATCGCCTGAGACCGAGATGGATGATGGAGTTAAGGTGCCTGAGATAAGATAAATTTCAGAGTCAGGGACAGTGCCCTGCCAATCGAGTTGGGCTTGAAAATGGGGGTCGTGGCAATCGGTACAGGATCGAGACCAGTCGCCAAGATCTTCCCTGTGCAGGCTACCCATAGCCAGGCTTGAGTGGGCTACCCCAAGAATCTCCGGGCCACTTGATCCATGGCAATTGAGGCAGATGGTGTTGACTTGTTGAGCCCTCAGGATAGGATCGTTTTGCGCCGGGGAGAATTGCCACCATAGCGAATAATTATGGCATCCGGAGCAGCCCATATTATTCGAGTCGTTGTGCGGGGCATCAATTACCGCCGCCGAAGCGATACTTGCTAGCAGGACAAAGGCCAGGCAAAGGATGAGTTTTTTCATGGCAGCTCTCTAGTATGTTTATCGGGGAATGCCGATGCTAATAATTATTGAGTCTAGCAGATTCAATTTTCAAATTGGGGGTTTTTTCGTTTTGTATTTTTTTTTCTGGGAGGTCGGCTGGCAATCCAAGATCATTTGAGGTATTGGATTGAGTTTCGATCCCGTTTTCTGGCAAACTGGCGTGGAGTTGGGAGGAGGATCAGAAGTACTATGGTTCTTGTTGCAATGGATGGGCCAAAAGGATAATGATAGGCTGATTATAATCTACCATTAATTGGTCATGACCAATCATCAGTGTCTCGGCCGGGACATTTTTTATTCAGGGCGGGGGTGGAAGAGGGGAGCAGCGATGACCGAGAAGAATCATTGGGTGATATCACTCACGGAGCAGAGATATCACCCAATGATTTATTGTGTAAGCTCTGAATAACACCTCAATTCTAATAAAAAATGGCGCCTACTCAGATTGTTGGTTGTGAATCGCTGGGTAATTGATGCTCCTTGGGGGCTGAGTAGTTATCATTTTTATTAGTATTGGAAATTTTGTTGGGATGAGAGCATAAGTATGGTAATGGACGTGGTGGAGTAAAAAGGATGAGTAGCCGGTTTTTTGCCGGCTTGGGCTTTGTAGGTCTGCCGCGTCGTTTGGCGTTGAGGATCTAAGCAGACGAAGGATATTATATAATGAATGTAAAAATTACCCCGGCGCACTCTGAGGAGTTGAAGATTAAGCCAAATGAAACGTCATTGGGCTTTGGAAGATATTTTACTGATCACATGTTCACGATGCGCTATCGTGAGGGCGTGGGTTGGTACGATATGGAGATCAGGAAATATGAGGATTTTACCTTGTCTCCGTCAGCCATGGGGCTTCATTACGGTCAATCTATTTTCGAGGGAATGAAGGCCTATCGAGGCAGGAAGGATCGGATTTTCTTATTTCGACCACAGGATAATTTGCGGAGGATGAATGTCTCGGCCTCCCGGATGTGTATGCCTGAAATTGATACGGACCAGGTGCTTGCCGCCATGAAGGAGCTTATTCGTTTGGATCAGGACTGGGTGCCACGGTTACCGGGTTCGACTCTTTATGTTAGGCCAACGATGATCGCCACCGAGGCCGCGTTAGGAGTTCGGCCATCAAGGGAGTATCTCTTTTTCATTATCTTGAGTCCGGTGGGCGCCTATTATCCAGAAGGGTTCAATCCTGTAAAGATTTATGTTTCTGATACCTATGTTCGAGCGGTTCGTGGGGGAGTCGGAGCCGTTAAGACAGCGGGGAATTATGCGGCTAGCATTAAGGCGGCCATGGAAGCTCAGGCACTGGGCTATACTCAGGTCCTCTGGCTTGATGCCGTTGAGCGTCGCTATGTTGAAGAAGTTGGCACAATGAATATTTTCTTTAAAATTAACGGCCAGTTGATTACTCCTCCACTTTCCGGAAGCATATTGCCTGGAATTACCAGGGATTCAGTTCTTCAGCTTGCCAAGGATTGGGGGCTCAATGTCCTTGAGCGGCAGATTTCTATTGATGAGGTGGTTGCTGCCAATGACGCAGGGGAATTGGAGGAGGTGTTTGGCACAGGGACTGCTGCTGTGATTTCCCCAGTGGGGTCTCTTTATTATCGAGGACAGACAATTTCTTTGAATCAAGGACAAACTGGTGAGTTGTCCCAAAAAATGTTCGATTCCCTGCAAGGAATCCAATACGGTCACTGTCCGGATTCTCATGGTTGGGTTGTCCCCCTTGCTTAGGTAGTATTTCCGGTTAACGGTAATCAGTTACCGGTTTACGGTTAAAGGAATCATGGTTAGTCATGATTCCGTCTGTGATTAGCCATTGGTAGTATTCCACACAGTAATCTGTCAACCGTGAATCCGATAACCTGAGCAGTTTCGAATTCAGATTTATTGTAGGTAGGGCAACCATTTTTGTGCTGATGACGGATTAAGACCACGACAGTTGCCTTGTCGCCTCCATCTCACTAATCAACAAGCTTCTTGACTTGTTTGATCTCCAGAGCACAGCTTATTCGTGCCTCCTCTTTCTTGCCGAGTGATAAAAAATCGTCAACAACGTCGTGACTAAAGCGGGAAGGACGGAGGTCTGTTTTCTGCTGCTGGTCTCTTTGTGATCGTAGGAAAAAAATTGACCTGCCCTTGATTTTGAAAAATTCGTCCATATAATTACGCAATCCTAAGGACACGAGGGGTGCGATCCAGCTTCAGCGAGGGTGCGCGCGGCTCTGTTGACCGCTGGACTTGTCTTGGTAACCACATAATATATTTTAATTTAAGAAACAAACTGGAGGTAGTGTATGAAGATTCGTCCGTTGAATGACCGTATTCTGGTAAAAAGACTGGAGCAGGAAAGTAAAACCGCAGGTGGTCTGTTCATCCCCGATAGCGCCAAGGAGAAACCGGCCGAGGGCAAGATCGTTGCTGTTGGCAATGGCAAAATGAATGACGCCGGTCAGCGGGTCGCTCTTGAAGTTAAGGCCGGAGACCGTGTTCTGTTCAGCAAGTATGGCGGCACAGAAGTCAAGCTTGACGGAGAAGATTTCCTCATTATGCGTGAAGACGACATCTTGGGTATTGTAGAGTAATATTCGACAGCGTTTTTCAATTATTAAAAAATATATATATCAATGAATCTGTAAGGAGATCGCAAGATGGGAGCAAAAGAAATTAAGTACAGTGTAAAGGCACGTGAATCTCTGCTGGCCGGCGTTAATGCCTTGGCCGATGCAGTTAAGGTTACTCTTGGGCCGAAAGGCCGCAATGTCTTGTTGGAAAAATCCTATGGCGCGCCGACCATGACCAAAGACGGCGTCAGCGTTGCCAAAGAGATTGAGCTTGCTGATAAGTTTGAGAATATGGGCGCGCAGATGGTCCGTGAGGTTGCCTCTAAGACTAGTGATGTGGCCGGTGACGGTACCACTACTGCTACTCTTTTGGCCCAGGCCATCTTCCGTGAAGGTGCTAAGCTTGTTGCCGCTGGTAACAATCCGATGGAGATCAAGCGCGGTATCGATAAGAGTGTCGCGTGCGTGGTCGACGAATTGGCAAAAATTTCCAATCCGACCAAAGAGCAGAAAGAGATCGCTCAGGTTGGTACGATTTCCGCTAATAACGACGAGACCATCGGTAAGATCATTGCCGAGGCCATGGATAAGGTTGGCAAGGAAGGCGTAATTACTGTCGAAGAGGCTAAGAGCATGGAGACCACCCTTGACGTGGTGGAAGGCATGCAGTTTGATCGTGGCTATCTCTCTCCCTATTTTGTTACTGATCCCGAGAAGATGGCGGTCAATTTGGATGAGCCTCTGATCCTGATCAATGAGAAGAAGATCAGCAACATGAAGGACCTTCTGCCGATTCTGGAGCAGGTTGCCAAGTTAGGTAAGCCCCTTTGTATCATTGCTGAAGATGTTGACGGTGAAGCACTTGCTACCTTGGTAGTCAATAAACTTCGTGGCACTTTGAACATCGCTGCTGTCAAGGCTCCTGGTTTTGGTGATCGCAGAAAAGCGATGCTTGAAGATATCGCCACTCTGACCGGTGGACAGGTAATCACCGAGGATTTAGGCATTAAGCTTGAAAATGTTACCTTGAATGATCTGGGCAAGGCCAAGAGAATCGTGATCGATAAGGATAATACTACCATCGTTGATGGTGCTGGTGATAAGGCAAGTCTTGCTGCCCGGGTCAAGCAGATCCGGAGCCAGGTTGATGCTTCTACCTCTGATTATGATCGTGAGAAGCTGCAAGAGCGTTTGGCCAAGTTGATCGGCGGCGTAGCGGTGATCAATGTCGGTGCTGCTACTGAAGTAGAGATGAAGGTGAAGAAGGCTCGCGTTGAGGATGCATTGAATGCGACTCGTGCAGCGGTGGAAGAGGGTATCGTTCCTGGCGGCGGCGTGGCGTACTTGCGTTGCCTCAAGGCCCTCGAAGCGTTGGAGATGTCTCATGACCAGTCTTTTGGCAAGAAGATCATTCTTCGCGCTTTGGAAGAGCCCATACGTCAGATTGCTTGCAACTCAGGCTGCGAGGGTTCAGTGGTAGTGGAAAAGGTTAAGAATATGGAAGGCGGCATGGGCTTTAACGCCTATACTGAGGTTTATGAGAATCTGCTTGAGGCTGGTGTCATCGATCCGACCAAGGTTACGCGGACAGCTCTGCAGAATGCTGCCAGTATTGCAGGTATGATGTTGACCACCGAGTGCGCGATTGCTGAGAAGCCATCCGATGATAAGGGTATGGGCGGCATGCCTCCAGGCGGTATGGGCGGCATGGGTGGAATGGGTGGAATGGGCGGCATGATGTAATCATCCCTCAACGTACCATAGTTACGAAATAATAAAGGCGGGGTCTTCTGCGGAAGACCCCGCCTTTATTATTTCAGAGGTCGTGCTGTGGGTAAAGATACGATGATTCATTGCGAGGCGAACGCTCTCTCTGCAATGCCAGGTACTGGGGGGAAATTAGCTGTTTCTGGTAAAAATACCCATTAGTGGGGGGTATCCCCCTCTCTTGTGCAGAGAGATTTAAGGGAGTCATTCTCTTTTTAGTATTGATATTACAGTGAAATGTCGAAATAATTGGTCTTTGGCACAGTGGTTGCTTTTATAAGAAAACAAATTGCACAGAATCCTCCTTTCTGTCTCTTTTACTCTCCTCCTTGGAAAGGCGGTGTCGGCATTGTGTCGACACTGCCTTTTTTTTTGTCTCTTTTGGCAGAGAGAACTCTAAGGTTTATGCCTTTTGTTTATCTTACATCGATGAGCGAGGAACATCTTCGATAGCTTTCTTCCTGGCATCGATACCCACATTTCATCATTTTAAGCTGAATCAAGAGTTGACAATCTCGAAAAAAGTCCGGGGATGGCTAAGCAAAAGGTGCGATATACAGGTAAGCGATCGAAGAGAGACTCCGAGGCGCGGGGTGTGTTTTGTGAGTGAGGCCATATATATGGTATGCCGAACGAGAAAAACCGCCACGCAACGCAGTAGATCGGACTTTTTTCGACGCCATCAAGAGTTATTGCTATTTTAGCAATTCATGTATCAAAGCATGTGTCTCTTCTTTCGTGGCATAATCATCCGCGGTCTTGCCTGATATGTCAGTAATATTGACATTAGCGCCGTGCTTAAGCAGCATTTTTACAATCTCGCTATGTCCTTCCTTGGTAGCCTCCATGAGCGGTGTGTAGCCTTTAGTTGTTTGTGCATCGGTCTCTGCGTTGTTGCTCAGTAAGGTTCCAACAACTTCCGAATGTCCATGTGCTGACGCATGCAGTAAAGCTGTACAGCCCATAGTTGTCTGGACATTGACGTCCGCACCTGCTCGCAGCAAGATATCTACAACTTCTGATTGGCCGTACCGGGCAGCTATTATCATGGCCGTGCGGCCTAAGGTATCTGTCTTTGCATTAACATCAGCCCCTTTATCCAGTAACTCCTTTACAAGTTCCGCGTTACCTTCGCCTGCGGCAACCATTAAAGGCGTTTTTTCAAATTCATTTTTAGCTTCAATGTCGGATGCTCCATTTTCTGCGGCAGTAGATTTAATTAGACCATCGATCTCCATGTGTTCTCGAGGAGTATCTTTGTTAATCTGATCATGAGCGCCGATGTTAATCGTGCCAGTTTCAGTGGTTTTGGTACTCTCATTGGCTATTTGTTCAGGGGTAGGGGGGGGCTGCTGGTGAATAATCTTTTCTGCAGAGTTCTGAGTCGTATGGATGGCCTCTTTTCCCGGATCGCCCCACCAGCGGGCTAAGGCAACTGCCAATATCACGGTTAATAATAGGGCTAACAATGATTGCGATTTTTTTAACATAGGGTGATAGCAAATTCCTTTCAGCTCAGACTCAAGTGAAGTTAAGAGGTGATAGACTTAGTGGGGCATCAGTTTGTCGGTTTATGCTGTAATGGTAAATATCAACGAGAGATGAGGGATTTAATATCCCCCATCTCTCGTTGATATGGCACTAAGGAGATTTCCTGTAAAGGTGGAAACCGACCTTTTGCTCTTAGGGCGACGGGTTGATGGCGGCAGCCACCAGACCCCATCGTGCCGAAGCGCTCAGAGGGATAGTCGCACTTTCAGATCCGGTTGTGGTGATCTCCTTATTGGCGCCGGTATATTTGTAATTATTGCCGGGGTCGTTGATGTCGAAGTGTGACGAATAGCCCGTTGGAGTAGTGAAACTCACCCCGGAATTGGCAGTAATGGCATAGTGCACATAGCCTCCTTTTGCCACCGAAAGACCGCTGAAGCTTGGGGTGGAGGAACTGCCGCCATTGGCAACTTGGTTGACCACCGAGCTCAGGATCGGAGCTGTCTGGTTTACCCCGGAATAGGTGGCGGCGCTAATTGAATAGTTGGTCGGTGAGCTGTTGTAGGGAAAGGAAACAGCGATGATGTTGCCGACTCTAGCGGCGATATCAGATTCCTTCAAGTATCCAAGCCAAATGTCATTGCGCTGGTTGGCGCTCTTGCTGATCTGGGTGAGGTTTTTGCCCCCATAGGTAACGGTAACACTGCTCGGGATTTTGTTGGAGTTGTATTCGTAGTGTACCGCTACCAGCAATAACCTGTTGGGGCCTGATTTTGCGATAAGGGTTGCCGAGGTGCCAGAGGAGAGGGAATCATACGGATTCAGTCTCTGGACAGAACTCTTCTCCACGGTCACTGTTACTGTAGTGGTGGAGGAGAGTTCTCCGGGATCCTTTGCCGTGTAGGTGAAGGTTTCCGTGCCAATAAAACCGGGGGCCGGAGTGTAGGACAGGCTCGTGGTGTTGTTGGTCACGGTGCCGCCGTTCGATGTGCTACCTACAACGCTTATTATCAGGGTGTCGTTGTTAGGGTCGGTGTCGTTGATAAGCACGTCGAGCATGTTATTGCTGGTGCCAGAGCTTATGGGATAGGTGTCGTTGTTGGCTATGGGCGCCAGGTTTGAAATTGGGTTTACGTCTGTGGCGTTGGCAACTGCCGGCAGCACGGGCACTAGCTTTGTCGTGGCGCCTGAGCAATTGTTGAAACTGGCGCATGGCGCGGCGATATATTTAAAACTAACCGTAGGGTTCCTCCATTTATTTTGAGAATTTTCATATTCTTCTCTGCCAAAGGAGGCGTCTTCTCTGCCGTGCCAAGAATTCCAGAACAGGTTAAAGGTGCCGACTCCTGGGGCATATTTCATGTTGTCCTGGCGGTTTCTCGAAGCTGGAGTAGTGGGCTTGGCGTGGAACAGGCCTACGCCAACCGCCTTGGTGCCATCGTGGCATGACATACAGATACCGAAATTGTTGATGCTGCCTGCGGTGATGCCGGTGAGGGTGTGCTGCACAGTCCGCGTAGGTGCGGTGCTGTACGGATATGTGCTGCCCATGTTGTAGGAAATTTTGTCAATGTAGATGGTGGAACCGGAAACCCGCACATGACAGGTTCGGCAGGCCATCTGGGTTGGGAACGGAGCTGTACTGCCATTATCGCCAGGGCGCATGGTGGTCCAGCTGCTGCGCGGGTCCGCGTGGCACCAAGTACACTTGCCAGCTACGGCCTTGGCGTTGGTGTGATGGAAAGAGGCGGCATTGGCAGTATGACAGGTCTTGCAGTTGACATCAGTGCCATTTGCGCCCTTGCCGGTAGTGATGGCATTGGCGACCGTGGCCGGATTGAGCTTGGTTCCGGTGTAGCCATGGCAAGTGGTGCAGGCCTTGTGCAGGGTATCGACCGCGGTCGCAGTTTCTGTGTCGTGGCAGTTGGCGCAACCGGTCACTGGTTTGCGGTGGTTATGGTCGGTAGCGCTAACGTGGCCAGGAGTATGACAGGTCTGACAGTTGACATCGGCGCCATTTGCACCCTTGCCGGTGGTGATGGCATTGGCGACCGTGGTCGGATTGAGCTTGGTGCCGGTATAGCCATGGCAGGTGGTGCAGGCCTTGTGCAGGGTGTCGACGGCGGTAGCTGTTCCGATTGCATGACAGGTAGCGCAGCTGGTCACGGATTTACGGTGGTTATGGTCGGTATCGGTATTGTGACCACTCGTATGACAGGTCTGACAGTTGACATCGGCGCCATTTGCGCCCTTGCCGGTGGTGATGGCATTGGCAACCGTGGTGGCATTGAGCTTAGTGCCGGTATATCCATGGCAGGTGGTGCAGGCAGGATGCAGTGCCAGCCGTTGCACGGCTGTGCCGGAGACATGGCAACCGGAACAAGTGGCAGACATGTTGAATTTATCATGCATTGTAGCCACTGTGGTGTTGGTGGTGCCATGGGTCAAGGCGCTGTCGGTCCCACTGCTGTGACACGTGGTACAGGATACATCAGCGCCATTTGCTCCTTTTCCTGTGGAGATGGCATTGACGACCGCCGTTTTAGTGCTGCTATGGCAGCTGGTGCAGGTTTTGTGCAGGGTATCAACCTGGGTTGCTGATCCGGCAGAGTGGCAGGGGCTGCAGCTAGCCGTAATCTTACGATGGTTATGGTCGGTATCGGTGTTATGACCTGCTGTGTGGCAGGTCTGGCAGCTGATGTCGGTACCGTTAGTGCCCTTGCCGGTGTTAATGGCATTGGCAACTGTGGTCGGATTGAGCTTGGCGCCGGTATAGCCGTGACAAGTTCCGCAATCATTTTTGTGCAGGGTGTCGATGGCGGCTTGGGTCGCCACTGAATGGCAGGAGGCGCAGGAAGCTGCCACCAGACGATGATTATGGTCAATTACGGAATTGTGGCCTGCCGTGTGGCAGGTCTGGCAGTTGATGTCGGTACCGTTAGCGCCCTTGCCGGTGTTAATGGCATTGGCAACTGTGGTCGGATTGAGCTTGGTGCCGGTATAGCCATGACAGGTAGTACAGGCTTTGTGGAGCGTGTCAACAGCGGTGGTGGTTGCAACTGCATGGCATGTCGCGCAGGCGTTGACCACCTTGCGATGGTTGTGGGCAAGGTCGCTGTCATGCAGAGCAGGTCCGTGACAGGTGACGCAATCCGCCATGGTGCCCGGATCGGTGAGGCCTGCGGTAATGGCGGCGATAACCTCGGTCCTGCTGCTCAAGTGACATTTGAGGCAGTCGTTCTTGTGAGCCGCCCAGATGTTATTAAAGGTACTTGCCGTGTGGCATCCTGTGCAGGATGTCGCTCCCTTAAGATTGTTGTGGGCAGGATCTTCGTTGGTCGGTGTATGGCAACTCCGACACCCGGCAGGGACAAGATTGTGGATGGCCAGTTTGCTGGTAAAGGCAACATGTCCCGCTGTGTGACAGGTTGTGCAGTTGACATCGGTGCCGTTTGCGCCCTTGCCGGTATTGATGGCATTGGCAACCACGGTTGCATTGAGCTTGGTGCCGGTGTAGCCGTGACAGGTTCCACAATTCTGTTTGTGGACGGTATCGATTTCGGCGTCTGTTGCAACAGGATGACAGACAGTGCAGCTGCTGGTCACTTTGCGATGATTATGGTCGGTGACGGTATTATGACCGGTGGTATGACAGGTCTGACAGTTGACATCGGTGCCGCTCACGCCCTTGCCGGTATTGATGGCATTGGCAACGATAGTGGCATTGAGCTTAGTGCCGGTGTAGCCGTGGCAGGTGCCGCAATCGTTTTTATGCAGGGTGTCAACTGCGGTATGTGTTGCCACCGAATGGCAGGTGCCGCAGGCGGCAACAACTTTGCGATGGTTATGGTCGGCATCGGTATTGTGGCTGGTCGTGTGACATGTCTGGCAGTTGACATCGGTGCCGCTTGCGCCCTTGCCGGTATTGATGGCATTGGCAACGATAGTGGCATTGAGCTTGGTACCGGTGTATCCGTGACAGGTGCCACAATCATTTTTATGTAGGGTATCGATTGCCGCGTCAGTTCCCACGGCATGGCAGGAGGCGCAGCTGCTGGTCACTTTGCGATGGTTGTGGTCAGTGACAGTATTGTGGCTGGAGGTATGGCAGGTCTGGCAGTTCACATCCGTGCCGAGAATTCCCTTCCCTGAGGTAATCGCGTTGGCGACCACCATCGGGTTGAGCTTGGTACCGGCGTAGCCATGGCAGGTGGTGCAGGATTTGTGCAGCGTATCCACAGCATCGGCACTACCCACAGTATGACAGGTAGCGCAGCTGCTGACTTCCTTACGATGGTTGTGGGCGATGGCGCTGTCATGCAGAGTTGGTCCATGACAGGTGGCACAGTCGACCACAGACCCTGGATCAGTTAATCCGGCGCTAATTGCTCCGATGACCTCTGGTCTGCTGCTTAAATGACACTTTAAGCAGTCGTTTTTATGGGTAGCCCAAGTGGCGTTAAAGGAACTCGATGAGTGGCATCCGGCGCAGATCGCAGTAGCTGTCAGGTTATTATGCGCCGGAGAGGTATTTGTCGGAGTATGGCAGCGTCTGCAACCGTCATTGACGAAGTCGTGAATCACTAATTTGTCGGTAAAGACGATATGTCCCGAGGTGTGACAAGTCTGGCAGTTGACATCGACACCGTTAGCGCCCTTGCCGGTGTTGATGGCACTGGCCACGACAGTCGCATTGAGTTTGGTGCCGGTATAGCCATGACAGGTCCCGCAATCCATATTATGCACGGCATCGAATTTGACCGCGGTGTCAACCACGTGGCAGACTGCGCAGCTGGTTACCACCTTCCGGTGGTTGTGATCTGTTTCGGTGTCGTGTCCGGCGGTATGGCAGGTCTGGCAGCTGATATCGACACCGTTTGCACCCTTGCCGGTGTTGATGGCATTGGCGACGACAGTGGCGTTGAGCTTGGTGCCGGTGTAGCCATGGCAGGTTCCACAATCATTTTGGTGCAGGGTATCGATTGCCGCTTGCGTAGCGACTGCATGACATGAGGCGCAGGAGGTAAGGACTATGCGGTGGTTGTGGTCGGTTACAGTATTGTGACCAGCGGTATGACAGGTCTGGCAAGTGACATCGGTGCCATTTGCGCCTTTGCCTGTGCTGATGGCGGTGGCCACTACTGTGGCATTAAGCTTGGTTCCGGTGTAGCCATGGCAGGTCCCGCAACCCTGTTGGTGTAGGGTGTCGATTGCTGTTTGAGTGGTCACAGCATGGCAGGAGGCGCAGGAGGCGAGCGCCTGGCGATGATTATGGTCGGTATCGGTGTTGTGGCTGACGATATGACAGGTTTGGCAGTTAACCTCGGCACCGTTTACGCCCTTGCCGGAAGCAATAGCGTTGGCGACGACAGTGGCATTGAGCTTGGTGCCGGTATAGCCGTGGCAGGTGGTGCAGGCCGGGTGGCGGCTGATCCGTTTTTCTGCGGTGTCGATATCGTGGCATGATGCGCAGCTGGTTGAGGCAACAAACTTATTATGCTGAAATGCAACAGTTGCCGCAGTGGTTCCGTGGGAGAACGCCCCTTCGTTCGTGCCGTTATGACAGGTGAGGCAGGAGCCGCCGGTCTTGGCGCTGATGGTGTTTAATACCACAGGATGGGTGCTTTGATGGCATCCTAGGCAATTTCCCTTGTGGGTGGTGTTAATGATGTTGCTGGTGTTGTGACAGGTAGAACAGATGGCGTCAATCGTCACCTTGGCGTGGGTGGCATTGGGGTGACTAAAGGCGCTGCCATGGCAGGTGAAACAGTCGCCTTTGGCAATAGCAGTGACATTGTTGCGGTTGGTAGCTGAGGCCAATGCTGGAATGGTAGAGTGACAATGATTGCAGTTTCCTTTGTGGATTCCCAAAACTCGGTCAGTAGCGTTATGGCAACCGGTGCATTGGGCCTGGCCGGCGACTAAGAGGTCATGGGGGGGGAATCCGGGTTTGAATCCATCTTGGTGAGGATGACAGGAGGCGCAGTTGGTGTTGTTGTTGTGAGTAGTATTGCCGCCATTGGTGTCCCAGTAGTGAGTCTGGGTGTGGCACACTTGACAGACACCGGTGGGAGGGTTGTTGATAGTATCGGTAAAGCCGCCTTTTGGATCAAGGAACTTAACTTGGCGGGTCCCGCTGCTGGGGGTATCAATACTCTTGCGAATGAATTGGCCATAGAGGAGGCCAAAAGTATTGGCCTCAGTGCAATTTGGCGCTTGGGGGCAGGTTGTGGTGTTGATGTCTCCGGAGTTGATGGCGCCCTTGACCACGATTTGTGTCGGGGAGGCAGAGACCACGGAGAAGGTGTTGAAGGCCTTGGATTTGTTGTGGACCAGAATGAGACCGCGGCCTGGGTTGCCGGCACTCTTGTCGCTCCACAGATTCTCAGGCCAGAGGCTTAGTGTGGGGTTGTTGGTTTTTCCGGTAAAGGAGATTGTGGTTTGGTCGGCAACAGGGGTGTTGACAGCGACACTGGTGATTGTTCCGGTGACCAGGTAGGGGTTGACGTTCTCGTGGGTCCAGGAGATCTGGTTCTGTTCGTGGGGGTTGTGGCAGACGGTACAGCCTTCTTCCCAGAGACCACCATGATATTTGTTCGAGCCTATGACTGCGCCGCTATGGCCCGCTACGGCGGGCGCCGGTCCGCTGCTGTCATGGCAGGCCATGCAGACGGTATTAACGATAGTGTTATAGCTGGGGTTGGTTGACTGGGTTGCTGGAGAGTATTGCCACCACATTGAATAGGTGTGACACGACCCGCAGGAGATCCCGTTTGTTTCGTTGTGTGGTGCGTCGATCACGTATGCTTGGGCCAGTCCCCCTCCTAAGAGGAAAGCCCAAAGGACCAATAAAGCAGCCTTTTTCATCATTTTTCTCCATTTAAGTAGACGTGTCTTATATCTTTCAAGCTCTCTTCTGGGGGATTATTACCCATGTTTGGGTAATAATCCCTTGCGATGGGGGAATTCACCCTCCATCTAAGTCGGTGAAAGTAGACTATAACGAAATCGATTTCAAGGGATAAATTCTATTTTTATGGCAAATGGAGAAAAAAAATATT
>VMSU01000132.1 GCA_013792005.1 Desulfobulbaceae bacterium | reverse complement strand
GGGAGGAAGACAATGAAATCGAGACGATTCACAGAAGAGCAGATTATTGGGGCGCTGAAACAGGCTCAGGCAGGAGTGAGAATCGTTGATCAGTGTCGAACTTCAGACCTCCTGATCTCAGCAATTTAGCCATTTGTACGTCGTACTTGTAACTAAACGATTATACGTAGTAAATACAGATTTATTTTCGATGCGGTGTTGTGGGTTGCTCCTGACAGAAACCGAAAGGATTACTTCTAAATATGCGCAAATTAGCTTTTGGATACTCAACCAGTTGTAATATCAAGTGTGAGCATTGCGTGGCTGCGGAAGATATTCCTGATAGCAAGAAAATGGATCAGAATAAGGCAAAAGAAATTATTGTTGAAATGGCCCAGGCAGGTGTTGGCGGAATAAGCTTTTCCGCTGGTGAACCGTTTCTGTATTTCAATGAAATCGTAGAACTCGTCAAACTCTGCAAACAAATCGGAATATATACGAGAATTGTTACCAATAGTTATTGGGCAAAGACAGCAGATGCTTCCGAAAGTCTGGTTGCAGAATTGAAAGAAAACGGGCTTTGCCAATTGAGATTGAGTTATTCAAGGTGGCACCAGAAGAATATAAACCGGAACAATGTAGTGAATGCGGCACGCAGTTGCCAAAAGATCGGGGTAAATTATTTCATTTCCTTTATTACCGATTTTTCCATAGAGGATGATCCGTATGAACAGTTTCTACGGGATCATGGTCTCATATTTTTCCCTGAACCCGTCATATATGCAGGTCGTGCAGCATCTTTCAAACGCAGAAAAATCATGACCGATTATCAGGCAAACTGCTGCGACATGAATCCCTATATTACCCCTGATCTTGATATGTACGCCTGTTGTGATGCAGGGAGCCATTTCCCGGAAACAAGCTTTTTCCACCTCGGGAACCTAAACGACAATACAATAGAACAGCTTTTTACTAAAACCGAAACAGACCAGTTATACAACCTCATCAGAACCATGGGGATAACCAACATTGCATCCTATGCCGGGATGAAGGCTCGCGAGATTATAACCTATAGTAAATGCGAGCTGTGCCGGAAATTATTCAACACCCCTGGAACCTTAACACGGTTACGTGCTGAAGTTTCACAACTAGCAGCCTGGAGCAGATAGAGCGCAAATGGTGCGGAATCGGAATCGGGCCAAGATAACTATAAGGAGAATAAAATACTACCAGGACTAACCGTTAAAGATTGCAGCAACCTGAAAGATCACTTCATCCCTGATCCACGGATAACGACAATTTGATTGAATCTGCAAGAGAATATTCTTTACAAAATCATATAGTGCTTCAGAATGCTACCTCAGCAAAAAATGAAGATTCAAACGAGACAACACCGCACAGCGCCACTACTCCCCGCAGTAATCGTTCACCAGAAGCGTTGAACGTGCGTATTTTACCGGGCTGTAAACGTTTACCAGGCACCCCAGATGCGCGAAAGCGGTCTGCGAAGTGTGCTAGTTGCACATGAGCAGGCCGCTGACAAAGCAGATGGGGTGCCCGGTGAACGTTTACTCCCCGCACACCGCCTGCTTAACCGCATCAATGCCTACCCGCTGCAAAAAACGAGCGCTCCGCTCCCGCGGCTTACCCTCGACCTGATAATATTGCAGAAATTTCATGATCAACTTAACCGCCTCCTCACGATTCAGATCGGATTGCAGAATATCAGCAATCCGCGGTCGTCCTCCGGCATTGCCACCAACAACAACCGTCCACCCCTTACTCTTAGCAAAAAGGCCCACATCACGCAAAAAACTCTCCCCGCAACACATCGGGCAACCCGACACTCCAACCTTGATCTTGGCAGGAAAGGTCAAACCGCTCAACGCCTGGTCAAGCTCCGTTCCCACTCCCAAAGAATCGTCCAAACCGAACTTGCAGACACTGTTGCCCGGACAAGCCTGCACATAGTGTAAACACAAGGCAGAGGTATGAGCATAACCAATGTCGATCCCCAGATCCTGCCAAGCCGGTTCAAGCTGATCCTGCTCCAGTCCAATCAGAGCCAAACGCTGTCCCGAGGTAATTTTGACAACCGGGATCTTATATTTTCTAACCACCGCAGCGATGGCCTCCAGGGCATCGGCACTGACCATGCCCAGCGGCGTCCTGGGCACAATGGCAAATGTCTTCTTATCACGCTGCAGAATCGAGCCTTCCGGTTCCATCTCACTCATTTGCTACCTCATCTGTTGGAAAATTAATGATAGATTCGTTCAAAATAGCCAAAATTGTCTGCCCCAGCCCGAGAGTGATCCCGGGAATAGATGATAACTCCTCCGGTGTAGCCGTAGCTATCGCCCCGATGCTGCCAAAAGCGGTCAATAATGCCTTCTTACGAGCTGGGCCGATGCCGGGGACCAAATCAAGCCGAGAGCGCAACGCCTCACGACCCCGCCAATTCCGATGAAAGGTGATTCCAAAGCGGTGCGCCTCATCCCTGATTTGCATGAGCAGGAGCAAAACCGGTGTGTGACGGGCCAAGAGAATGGGGTTCTTACGCCCAGGAACAAAGAGTTTCTCACCTTCCTCGTCCTTCTCTTTGGCTATCCCGACCAAGTCCAGACAACCATCAAGACCAAGCTCCCGCACCACCTCAACGGCCACCTTAAGCTGCCCCTTGCCGCCATCGACCACCAAAAGACCAGGCATTACGTCCTCAGCCTCTGCTCGTCTCAGATGCCGACGCAGCACCTCGGCCATGGATGCATAATCGTCTGGGCCGGCCACGGTCTGAATTTTATAATGACGGTACTCATCAGCTGCTTTCTTGCCTTGCTTGAAACTGACCACCGCTCCAACCGACTGCTCTCCGCCCAGATTGGAAATATCCATGCAGATAATCCGATCAGGAATATGATCAAGATGAAGAACGTTCTTTAACCGCGCCGCCATTGTCGACCATGCCGCCTCCTTGGTCAAATGATCGACAATCACCTGTTCAGCGTTACGGTTGGCCATGGCGAGTAAAGTTACCAAATCGCCACGCTGTGGGACCTTGATAACAACTCGACGTTCCGCCAGATCAGCAAGCCACTCCTCGATAACTTCACGGCTCTCTGGCTCAGTGCCGATCAGGATCTCGCCTGGAACGTAGTGGTCAGTTCCGTAAAAACGTTCAATCACTTCGGTCAAGACCAAGGTATCGTCCTCAAAGGGTTCTTCAAGAAAAAAATGATGATGACCGTTAACAACACCACCCCTTACCAGTAGAATCGCAACGGCAGCAACGGCGCCATGACGGGAGAAACCAAAGACATCCTGATCCTTACCATGACCGGCGACAACAACTTGTTTTTCCATGGTCTTGGTCAACGCTTGAATCTTATCGCGAAGGATAACTGCCTGTTCAAAATCAAGGGAGTCTGAAGCACGAAGCATCTCTGCCTTGAGCCGCCGGATCAACTCCTTATTTTTACCGGCCAAGGCCAAAAGCAGATCATCAACCATCTGACGGTACGCTTCTTGGGTGATATTTCCATGGCAAGGAGCTAAACAGCGATTCATTTGGTGATTAAGACAGGGACGGCTACGAACAGAGAGTTCAGCTCCCTTGCAACGGCGAAGGGGAAAGAGGGTATTCAGATGCCGTATTGTTTCCCACATGGCTGATGGCGAAGAGAATGGACCAAAGATGGCCTGATCCTTGACCCGACGGCGGGTGACAACCAGTCGAGGCCACCTCTCCTTCACCGTAACCATGATATACGGGTAGTTTTTATCATCCCTAAGAATGATGTTGTACTTTGGCTTGTGCTGCTTGATCAACGAGGCCTCAAGGAGCAGCGCCTCTTTTTCAGTGGCAGTAAGGATGATCTCGATCAGGCGAGTCTTACCGAGCATGATCGAGGTCTTGTTCCTCCCCCCATCCAGATAGCGCTGGTAAGACGCCAAACGACGACGAAGATCACGAGCCTTACCCACATAATGCACATGCCCCCCGGCGTCTTTCATCAAATAGACGCCAGGACCATGGCCGACAGTCCGTAAAAAGTCAGGAGTCAGGATTGGTCGCGGCTTGCTTGGCTGTTCACTTGACATGAAAATAGAATCCCCACAAGCAGACTCATGTCGAGCTACTCAGTAGTATATTTTGATGCTTAAGAAATAATCATATGACTTCGGATAATTACCAGTGACTCCCATACCTTTTTCCACAAATTACCACCAGTAATACTACGCATAATTTCATCTACATAGTCCAACAACAACAACCAACACTTTGAAATAACGCATAAAAAAATCTACAAAAAAACCTTGTGGATAATTTACGTTTGCCCGTTGTGCTTTTCAGTAAAATATATTAAGTTTGTGCGGCTATAGACTTGGAGGATAGCTGTGTTCAACAGAATAATCCCGGACACTCTGAATTGTAGCGTACCGGAAAATGCATCAAAAACAAGGAGGAAAGAATCAAATGTCTGACATTGACCAACAACACCATCATCGTGGCCCCTGGGGTCATATAGTTAGAGGCATGTGGAGATCACCGCTTGGCATTTTAGGCGTTATCCTGCTCACAGTGTGCTCCACCCTGATGTTCATCGGCCTTATCGTTGAAGTTTTAGGCTTGACCCACAACCCTTATGTGCCGCTGCTCGCCTTCCTGGTTCTGCCTGGCGGTATGATTACCGGTTTGATTCTGATTCCTGTTGCCGCCTACCTCCGCCGTCGTCAATGGGAAAAATACGGTATTGCCAAGGATCACCTGCAGATCAACCTGAGTGACCATCGTCACCGTAAGATGGTGGTTTATTTTATCGTCCTTACCGTTCTGTTCTTCTCTCTGCTCTCGGTTATCGGCTACTTCGGTTACGAATTCTCAGACTCTCCTTATTTCTGTGGCAAGGTCTGCCACAACGTCATGGATCCTGAATATACGGTTTATACTCGTTCAGCGCACGCAAAAGTCGTCTGTGTTGAGTGCCATATCGGACCGGGAGCCCAGTGGTTCGTACGAGCAAAAGTTTCAGGACTTCGTCAGGTTCTAGCCGTGGCAACCAACAGTTTCAGCCGTCCGATTCCGGCCCCGGTCGAGCACCTTCGTCCTGCCCGTGATACTTGCGAGCATTGCCATTGGCCTGAAAAGTTCAGCGGCAAAAAGGTCAAGACCTTCACTCACTTCACCAACGATAATCAGAAGGAAGCCCAGAACGTTGATATTGCCCTGCACATCGGTGGTCACAATAAGATAACCGGTCAATTCGAAGGAATTCATTGGCATGTATCAAAGGACGTTGAAGTCAAATACCTGGCCACCGACAGTAAACGTCTCCAGATTGCCAAAGTCAAAGTCACCCGCCCCGATGGCAGCAGCGACGAGTATGTCAAACCAGGAGTAGAAATTCCGGCGGAGTTGGATCAGTCCGAAACAGGAGAGCACACAGCATGGCGGACTATGGACTGCATCGACTGTCACAATCGTCCTACCCATACATATGATCTTCCGGAGGAACGGGTTGATTTCGGCCTGATCAGCCAAAAAATCAATGGCGATATCATCGGCATCCGCGAAGACAGCCTGACAGTGTTAACGGCAGAATACAACACCAGAGAAGAGGCTGAGGCCCAGATAACCAATCGCCTGATCGAACTACAGACCAACCGTCAAGGCATTGACTACGTCAAACGTTTCGATGCTGACCTCAGAAAGGCTGGCGCATATCTGCTCGAGACCTACCTTGGCAACATTTGGCCAAATATGAATATAAAATGGGGTACATACGGTTCCCACCTTGGACATCAACGCGCTGAAGAAGGCTGGGGTTGCTGGCGCTGTCACGATGAAGAGCACTCCACCGCCGAGGGCAAGACCATTTCTCAAAGCTGTGATATCTGCCATGACGAACCACAATAAGTAATCTGGTGGTCATTAAAACAAAAGCCCCGTGCCTTAATCGGCCGGGGCTTTTGTTTTTACTCTTTTCGTCCCCTAATTAACAGCACCACACCACCAGAAAATTATACCGCCACCACCTCATGCCGAATCCTCAATGATTCACCCTTAACAAGGAGAGCGATATGTCGACTGAATTAAACACATCTCTTGGAACCACCGAAGTCCTGTGGCATCTCGACGACCTCTACCTAGGCATCGATGATCCGCGCATTGAAGAAGACCTCACCCGTTGTCAGAGCGCTGCTGCCCAAATCAACATCGAATTCAACGGCAACATTGCGACCGTCACCGCCGCTGCACTGCTCGATCTTGTCTCCCGAATGGAACTCTTGGCCGTTGACCGGGCGCGACTCAGCACCTTTGCCTTTCTCAATTTCACCACCCAGACCCACAATCCTGAAGCTGGCGCTTTTTTACAGAAAATTCGTGAGAAAAACAGCGCGATTGCCAAAGAGACCGTTTTCTTTGAACTGGAATGGAGCGCCCTCTCAGCTGAGGTCGTCACCCCCTTGCTGGCAGACTCTAAACTCGACAACTACCGTCACTACCTGACAAGCCTTCGCCGCTACGCGCCGCACCTCCTGAGCCATCCTGAGGAATCACTACTCATAGAAATTGCTCCTGTCGGTCGCGGTTCCTGGACTCTGCTCTTTGAAAAGGTGCTGGGCCAGATGAAATTCGGTCGTCTGCAACGATCCGAAGAAGAAGTTTTGTCCGATCTTTACCACGCTGATCGTGACATCAGGCAAGAGGCCGCTCATGACCTGACTCAAGGGTTAAACAGCCAGCTCCATATTCTTACCCATATCACCAACACCCTGTTGGCTGACAAGATGATTGACGACCGGCTCCGCCATTACCCAGGTTGGCTGAGCGCGATGAACCTCTACAACGAAGTCGACGATGATACCGTCTCCGTGCTGGTTGAGGCCGTAACCAGCCGCTACGACATCCCAGCCCGTTACTACCAGTTAAAGAAACAACTCCTGGGCCTAGACCAACTCTGTGATTATGACCGCTATGCGCCACTGCCAAAACTTCCGGACCAGCTGGTGAATTGGAGTGAATGCCGCCGGATGGTCTCCACCGCCTTTACCGGATTTTCCAAAGAGATGGGTGAAATCGCCGAACTATTTTTTGATAAACGCTGGATCCATGCACCTCTGGTGGAAGGTAAACGTGGAGGGGCCTTTGCCCACCCCTGCACCCCAAATGTTCACCCTTACATCATGGTCAACTACACCGGTAATATCCGCGACGTGTCAACCGTAGCCCATGAACTTGGCCATGGTATCCATCAGCACCTGGCTGCCAAGCAGGGCTACCTGAACAGTGACACCCCTTTGGTCCTCGCTGAGACCGCTTCCGTATTCGCTGAACTCATCCTCTTCTCCCATCAACTCGAAGAATTGTCCGACCCGGCACAACGGACAGCCTTTATTGCTCAGAAACTCGAATCCATCTTTGCCACGGTCTTTCGCCAAATTGCCATGAACCGCTTTGAAGAATTAAGCCATACCGCACGCCGGCAGGAAGGGGAGTTATCTGCCGAACGATTAGGCGTCTTATGGCGGCAAACCCAGCAGGAGATGTTTGGCGATAGCGTTACCCTGACTGACGACTATGGCCTCTGGTGGTCATATATTCCCCATTTCCTCAACAGCCCGGGTTATGTCTACTCCTATGCCTTCGGCGAACTCCTGGTCCTCGCCCTCTATGCCAAGTACCGGGAAAACCCGACAGCCTTTGTGCCAAAATACCTTACCCTGCTCAAGGCCGGAGGCAGCCAATCACCACAGAATCTGCTCCTGCCCTTTGGCATCGACTTAACCGAGCGATCCTTCTGGGATGGCGGACTCAAGGTCATTGACGAAATGCTGCGCTCGATTGAGATTGAAGGCGGCCCTTAACAACTCCCCCAGAAGGTCTCACCTCATTTTTTCGAAAAACACTCTGGATAGAGTTTATAGGCACAGTCGGGGCAAATGCCATGGGAAAACTCGGCCTCGGAGTGAGCCCTGATATAGGACTCGATCTGTTGCCAGTACCCCTTGTCATTTCGGATCTTCTTGCATGAGGCGCAAATCGGCAGAAAGCCGCTGAGTTGCTTAACTTTATTCAGTGCGGCATGAAGTTCAGTAATCAACTTTTCCCGCTCCTTCAGATATTGACGGGCCACAGTCCGGCAAGAAATGTTTTCTGCACATTTATCGATCGAGCCTAATAGATTATCTATATTAATAGGCTTCACCACATAATGATCTACCCCCAAATCGATAGCATCCATCATATATGAAAAATCAGTAAACGCGGTCGTGACGATTGTCTTGACATCACGAGAAATCTCTTTAATCTCCTTGATCATAGTCAACCCATCCATAACCGGCATCCTAATATCGGTGACAACTATTTCCGGGCTATACTCCCGATAAAGCGCCAAACCCTCTTTACCGTTTTTGGCACCAAGCACCTTGTTCCCTCGGCGTTGTAACAACCGTAAGAGCTGTTCACGGATCCCAGGCTCATCCTCGACACACAAAATCTTCAGGCCCTGTTGATTGCTCTCCATTTTTCACCTCAATTGGATTTAAGTTACTAAACTTAATTTCCCGTAACCGTTCAACAGCGCCGCATCTGCTTTGTCATCGGCCTGGTTCGCATACCATATGTATAGCGCACAGGCCTCTTTCGCGCATCTGCAGCGCTGTGATCGTTTACAGTTCCGGGGTTACCTGTAGTTTCGGTGCCCCCTGGTGAACGGTTACAATTTCCCTTGCGTCTCAATTCCTCCTGCAGGCACGGTGATAACGAAAGCTGCACCTTGTTCACTCTCTCCCACAGTCAACTTGCCGTGGAAGTGCTCCTCAATAATAATTTTCGCCAGATACATGCCAATTCCTGTGCCGCACCCAGGCTTCTTCGTCGTAAAATAGGGTTCGAAAACCCGATCACGAAGTTGCGCAGATATACCAACCCCATTGTCTCGTACCGTGATAACTATCTCCTTCTCAACAGTTGAGAAATCAAAGATAATATATCCAGATTCGGAGAAGAGCTTCCCCTCCACTCCCCTACGTTCACAGATTGCATCTTTGGCATTGCTGATCAGGTTCAAAATCACATGTTTAAATTCGTTTTTACTTCCCTCCATCTCTTTTTCTGGACACAAAACAATATCTTCAACTCTGTCAAATGATCGCTGATGGGTTAAACATGAAAGAACAAAACGAATATCGTGAACTCTCAACTGGGGAGAGAACAGACTCAAAACTTCACCAACCACCGCCATGGCATCAAACCTGGTTATATTTTTATCCTTCCTGAAAAAATCCCTGAAGTCATCAATAGTCTTCGACATCTGTGCAATCTGGGCCATGGACTGATCAACAGTCGCATCAAGATAGCCCTGATCTAATTCGCCAAAACGATAGGCATCCTTGATATTCTGAACACAAAGCCCGAGGGTGTTTAAGGGTTGACGCCATTGATGAGCGATCGCTCCAAGCATCTCACCCATGGCCGCAAGTTTCGCCTGCTGAACCAAAAACTGTTCCTGTTTATGACGACGTTCAACTTCTTCCTTCACCTGCGTTTCAAGGTTTGAGTTCAGCTCTGCAAGCTGCCTGGTCCTCTTTGCTATTCGCGTCTCAAGATTTTCATTAACAGAAATAACCTCACGAATTTTTGATACCAGGAGAGTGGCTATATCCTTGACTGTACCAATGAGATAATCCACTTCGCTCACCATACTTTTCGGCCAGACAACCTGATCGACAGATGTTACATCATGTTGTAATTGAATCGAAATGTCATGGAGTTGACCAAACGAGCCAAGAATATTCCGGCTGATCAACCGTGCAAAAATCATAGTAAGAATAAGAATAACAAAAACTATTTCCAGTTGATTAGCGTACATTCCGGTAAGTTCCATCCGATATGGAGCAACCGATTGCTCAACAATCAACGTCCACTCCCCATGATTGCCAACCTCGCTTTCAATAAAATAGACCGTATTCCACCAACGTTCATACAACGAATTTAATCGAGGAAGATCCGGGGTCCACTGCACCAAGCCATCTGCCAATGCCTGTTGTTCTCCCGCTGACCGTGCAAAGGGGGCCATAATCGATAGTGTTTGATGGGTAGAAACAATAACCAGCCCATTTTTATCAATAAGGGTAAGATCCAACCCATCATCAGAAGCGGCCAAGGTAAGAATCTGCCGGATCTGGATGATATTAAATATTCCGGCGACATAACCATCATATATTCCATCAGCAAGAACAGGCGCAGCCAACACAACAATAGGATCAGGCTCGCCAAATTTGGACAACACAACTTCCGAAAGCTGAGGCTGCAAGGTTCGCTTCAACTCAACAAGATACTGCCGGTCAGAAAAATCGAGCCCAATGGTGCTGGCACCAAGGTCATCAACCACAGGAGAAAACGCTGTGCTCATGGCATTTTTATCAATAAAACCAATCATAGAGAGATCAAAATCAGACTCACGTATGGCATCAAGATTATCCTGAGAGACCTCTTTATAATGCGTCTTGCGCCACGCCAGACTATTTACCTTGATAATCTTCTCATGCAGCCAGAGGTTCAACGAATTGACCGTCTGTCGAGATTCCCCAAGCAGTGCCTGACGAATCCCCCTGTCAAATTGATTAAAGTCACGCCGACTCTCATAAGTAAAAATAACAAAAGACGGGATCAACATAAACAAAGCAAGAAAGTTAAAGATCACCTCTCGCAATGGGAACATATAATCCCGGCCCCTAACCTGCAAAAACATAAACAGCAACCTGGCCATTAAGGCATTACAGATACCGTTAATCGCCTGCTTGAACATAAAAATAAATGATAGACTCGAATCGAGATCTAAGGAAAAACGGGAACAGAGATACCCCACTGGCATCCCGATAATCAGCCAGTACAGGGTGTCCATGAAAACAAAGGCAAAGCCCTTGTTTCGGGAATACAGCCAGCCAACGACAACAACTTCACCGACCAGAACAAGCAAGCTATAAGGATGATAGGCAGTAAAAAAAGTGCCCGCACTGATAATAAATGCGGCAATGATGCCCGGGATGAAACCAAAAACCTGCAAAACAAGCATCGAAAAAAAACTACCGAACAGGTAATCAGCATTGATAAAGGCAGGATACCCGAAATAATTACCAGCCAGGCCCACCGCAATTAAGGCCACTATGACGGGTACTTTTTTCATGGGAAAAAACTCCATAATTATCAATAGGATCCGACAAAGACACTCCCAGATAGGTAGTTACACTAACATCATAAAGTAATTATCGGTAAAAGTTAATTAAAAAAACCAGGAACTACAGAGGTCATCAATGAAGAGGATAGAGAAAAATGTGGATGCGCTGCGCTATCCACATTTTTCTTAAATAGGCAGTTCGATATGCCGAATAGCAAGCTACAGACGCTGATTTATCTCCAGCCACTTCTGTTCCAACCGCTTGACAGAGATCGGGATAGTGGTTTTGATCTCAGGCGCAAAGACCGAGACCTTAAATTCATCGACCATTCGAATAAATTCCGCTACCAATGGCCCAGCCTCTTGCCGCTGAACAGGAATCGCTATCAATGAGAGGCGGTCATGAAGTTCACGCACCTTGGCATCAAAAGGGGCAACCTGCGCTTCCTTTTCCTGGTCGCGACCCGGCGCGACATGAGCCCGCTCAATCCTGATCCGCAACGCTTTCAAATAACGAGGAGTTCTATCCAGGTCCCCCTGATCGAATATTTGCAGAAAATCATGTGGCAACAGCTGCGCAAGCGCTTCATCATACCGCTTAAACCGCTGAACGTTATATGGCGACTTAACAGCCAGCTCCTTGAACTTGGCACACAGGGCCACGGTATCGGCCCGCTCTACCAACAAGTTCCGTACCCGGGTAAAGATATCTCCCGCCTGCCGGTAAAACTCGCCGTCAGCAAAATTGACCAGGCGATGTTCAAACTCTTCCTTGCTGGGCAAACCTAGTTTTAAATCACAAATTTCGGTGATGATAAAATGCTGCATCTGTTCATTGACCGATTTCAAGCTCCCCAGCCATTGAAACAAGGACCAATCGAGTTGATGCAGCGCAAAATCCTTGGCAACTCTCTTGACCAGAGGACCGAGATCTCGCTCATACAGCAAACGTAAGCCTGATTGATTTTTTTGCCTACTCTCCTCTTCTGACAGAAAAAGTCGCAACCCGATCCTATTGCCGCCGATATCAACGAGAGCGGGAAAGGCATACCCAGCCAAAGCCCCGGCCTGCAAGGGAACAGGGATACGAGAGGGGATCGAATCGTCATACTCTGCAATTCCGTCACGCTCCCATTGCTTCCTGATATCAGCAAAGGGAATGCCCCCATCTTTCCTGGTCTCGACCGCAAACAAATCGCCAAAATTTCGACTGTGCTTGATCACGCATCCATCATCACTTACCAGGCAGAATCGCATCCGCAGGTGAACAGGCAACTCTTCACTACGCCAATCCTCCTTGGCGACCACAAGTCCAAACTGCTGTTCGATGAGTCGGGCCAGCATCAGAGGAAGAGAACCAACGCCAAAATCAACGTGCTTAAAGAGATCTGCCGCAGTCTGATTAACTGGGACCAGATGCTTCCGAATCGTCTTAGGCAAAGAGCGGAGCAGGCACGTAATCTTTTCCGTGATGAGTCCAGGAACCAGCCAGTCAAAGATCTGCGGATTGATATGGGGCAGCGCTGTTACCGGGATATGAACAGAGACCCCATCCTCACGGGTTCCGGGAGTGAATTTATAGAAGAGCGGCAGGCAAAAAGACCCGACAGTCAACTCGGAAGGAAAATCTTCGAGTTGCTCTGCATCAGGGTCATCGGCCACAAGATCGTCTCTGGTCATCATCAAAATAGCGCCAACCCGCGGCAGCACCCGGACCAGGCTAGCCACGTCCCAGACCAGGTCAGGCAAGCGCTGATCATAAAAATTAGCCAGTGCGTAATCGTCAATCAGATACCTTCGTCGCATCCGATCTTCGATCTCCTGCAACTCCGCAATCAACTCTTGATTACGACTCAAAAAATCAAAATCACGGCTCACCTCGCCCTCAACCAAGGCTGACTGAATAAAAATCTGCCGGGCCTCCTTGGGATTGATCGGTCCATAATTGACCCGCCGCCCCTGAACCAGGGGAAGACCGAAAAGAGTCACCTTTTCCAAAGCCACCACTTGACCGCGTTTTTTTTCCCAATGCGCATCCGAGTAAGAGGAGTGGCAGAGTCCCGCCGCGATCCTCTCCAGCCACTGAGGATTGATGGTGGCGACTGTTCGCGCATAGAGACGGGTGGTCTCGACCATTTCCGCCGCCATCAGCCACTGCCCGGTCTTGTTGAATTGGCCCGAACCGGGAAAGACCATAACCTCCTTGCCAAAGGCGCCCTGATAGAGATTCTTCTCCTTGCGAAAACCGATATTACGGACGATTCCAGTGAGGATGGACTGATGGATGGCATCATGGTCCCCAGGGCATGGTTCAACCACAAAATTGCCATTCTCCTCCAAGGTATGACAGATCTGTTCGTAAATATCACACCACTCCCGCATCCGCTGGTAGCCCAGAAAATTCTGCTGACAATATTTACGCAGCCGGGACCGGTTCACGGTTCGCGCCACATGATGATAGTGACGCCAGATATTCAGCAAGGTAATAAAATCTGATGACGGCTCAACAAACTGGCGATGGGCGGTATCCGCTGACCCTTCGCTCCCGAGTGGACGAATCCGAGGGTCCTGGATGCTTAAGGCCGCGGCAATAATCATCACCGGATGCAAGACACGGCGATCCCTGGCCTCGAGGACCATCCTGGCAATACAAGGATCAAGAGGCAGACGGGCCATCAACCGACCCTGCTTGGTCAGGCGGAATCCTGGCCCTTCAGCGCTCTCTTCCACTGCAGACAACTCACGCAGCACGGCTATGCCGTCTTTGACGGCACGGGGATGGGGAGGATCAAGAAAGGGAAATTTTGCTGGATGCCCCAAGCGCAGATCAAGCATCCGTAAAATAACATCAGCCAGATTGGCACGGACAATTTCCGGCGGCGTGAATTCTTCACGGGCCAGATAGTCCTCTTCACTATAAAGACGGATACAGACACCTGGACCGACACGACCACAGCGGCCGCGTCTCTGGTCGGCGCTGGCCCTTGAGATCGAGCAGACCGGCAACTTAGTGGTCCTGGCCCTGGGACTATAACTTGAGATTCGGGCCTGGCCTGAATCAACAACATAACGAATACCTGGCACGGTAATCGAAGTCTCGGCAACGTTGGTGGCAACAACAACCTTACGCTGTTTGCTCTCGACAAAAATACGGCTTTGCTCGCGACCGGAAAGCCTCCCGAACAGCGGCAGGACCGAAAGATTCTTGCCGGCATCTCCTGCCCCGTCCAAGGACTCCACCACCTCCACGATGTCGCGCTCAGTGGCCATGAATACCAGAATATCCCCATATGGTTCATGACGGACGATATCACCCACCACCGCAACTGTCTGCTCGGCAATCGACGGTTCAGCCCCGGAGGCAGCCTCCGGAGTCGGACAGTATCGAATCTCGATGGGAAAGGTCTTCCCTGGAATCGTGATGACCTTGGCCCCATCGAAATGACGGGAAAACTTTTCGGTATCGAGAGTAGCTGACGAAATGATAATCTTCAGATCCGGCCTGAGCACGACCAGCCGTTTAATGATGCCGAGCAAAAAATCAATATTGAGGCTGCGCTCATGGGCCTCGTCGATAATGATCGCATCGTAGCGGGAGAGCTTTCGGTCAGAAGCTGCCTCGGCCAGCAGCATGCCATCGGTAAGAAATTTAATCCTGGTGGTCTTACGGGTCCGACCACCAAAAGAAACCGGGAACCGAACAACCACATGGCCAGAATGGCCCATTCCGCCTGCACCCGGGCCGGCTCC
>VMSU01000131.1 GCA_013792005.1 Desulfobulbaceae bacterium | reverse complement strand
CTTTGATCTTCATGCCATCCTCCCTGTTTTTGTTTTGCTGGATACAAAACTATAACGTGGAACGGCATGAAGATCAATTATTTCAGTATGTTATATAGATATTTTCGCTGGCCAGTCCATCGGTCATTTTGCAAGAGGCTCGGAAGTAAGCAGGAATGTACTTGAGATTTCTCTGTTTTGTCCGTCGTAATGGAGCAGGTCCTAGCCAACTTTTTTGCACTGTCATTATCACCGTATGAATTATAGGGGAAATAGATTTTTGTTAACACATCCAAATCGCGAAACCGCAGGAGAGACCTTTCCGACGAGTCCAATGGGGCTTAGCTCTTATGGCACGCCCGAGAGGATAAGAGTATGCCATTTTGTTTCGGGAGACCTATGGGCTGGCGCTGAGGTTATGGCTTGGCATTTAATGGAGGCTTTGTGCAATCTTGGCCAGATAGATTTGTCAATTATCATCTGTAATGATGGGGAATTGTATGATAAACTTTTAAGCGAAGGGCGCAATATATTCTTTTTGGATGAAAAGAGATTTTCTCCAATTGACATTTTTTTTCGTCTTAAAAAGTATCTTGAGTTGTACCGCCCTCATGTGCTTCATTGTCATCGTTACAAGGAAAATATTTTAGGTTATCTTGCAGGCAGGTTTGTTTGTAGGCCTGTGTTTGTTTCAACGCAACACGGGATGCCGGAATATTTCCAGGGGTTTCAGCATATAAAAAATAAGTTTTTTTCGACATGTAACGTTGGTATCCAAAAAAAATTTAATGCAGTTGTTGCTGTGTCCTCCGATATTCAGCAAGCACTTATCACTGAACATCGTGTCCCGTCACAGATCATTTCTACCATCAGGAATGGCGTGCCGTTACCGGAGCAGTTGGTCACTGGTCCTCAAAATACGCATTTCGTAATTGGTTCAGCTGGGCGTTTTGTCCCGGTTAAGGATTACGATCTTATGGTGGGGCTAGCAACAAAAGTCATTCAGCAGGCTCCTGAGTTACGTTTTAGGTTGGCAGGGGAGGGTCCCTTGCGAGAACAACTTCAAAGTTCCATCAGCTCCAATAATCTTGTCGAGTATTTTACTCTCACTGGAGCTCTGCGGGAGATGGGGAGTTTTTATCTCGGACTTAACCTGTATATTAACACATCCTTGCATGAAGGGATACCCATGAGTATTTTGGAGGCCATGTCCTATGGCGTTCCGGTGGTTGCCTGTGATGTCGGCGGGATTCGGGAAATTATTGATGATGGGGTGGACGGGTTCCTGGTGTCAAGCAGGGATCCGCAGGCTTTGGCGGAGAAATGCCTGCTGCTTTATCAAGATAGGGTCTTATGGAAAAGAATGTCGGCAGCGGCACGGCGAAAAATTGAAACCAGTTTTTCCGATGTTTTTATGGGAGAGCAGTATCTTGCTCTTTATCATCGCATTCTTCAACAAAAGAAGATTTTTTTGCCATGAGCTCCTCCAGCTTTCCCCTCATGATTAAGGGGTTCCTTTGCCGTCTGCTATTTTTCTCGGGCATGGCCGAGCATAAAATAAACCAGCTCGCCAAGAGGGATGCACTCATATTGATGTATCACCGCATTTTGCCAATGGATAAGGTGGATGGATCAATTGAACCAGGAATGTATGTGACGACCGAATCATTTTCTCGGCATCTCTCCTACCTTGCACAATATTTTGAAATTCTCCCTCTGGCCTCGCTTATTTTTGACTCGAGCTTATTTCTCTGCGATAAGGTGAAGCCGCGTTGCGCTATCACTTTTGACGACGGGTGGTTGGATTTTTTGCTGCACGCCTTCCCCGTGCTCCAGCGTTTCAATGCACCAGCCACCGTGTTCCTTCCTACCAACTTTATTGGCACGGACAAAGAATTCTGGACCGATGCTGTAGCAAAATTGCTCCTTCATGAGCAATTGTTGCGGCAGTCCCTTACAACAACATCAGCAAATGCTGACACACTTCGCTCCAATATTATTGTCGAGCGCATATTGCGTGCTGATGCCGCCAGCGAGGAGGGGAGGCTAGACCAAGTCGTCAGCAGTCTGAAGTGCTATCGTGCGGAAGATATCTATCGTGCATTGGATGAGCTAAGAAGCATTGGGGCGGCCAATGCCACTGCGGATAGAGTGTTCCTCAATTGGGACGAAGTCCGATCCCTTAAGGATACAGGGTTAGTCACCTTTGGCTCTCATACGGCGGGTCATAATATCTTGACAACTATAGAAGCCGACGAGGTTTGCCGCGAGTTGAGCCTTTCCAAAGAAAAAATGATAGCCGAGAAAGTGATTTTAGCAGAAGAGCCTTTACTTTTTTGCTATCCTAACGGTAATTCGAATAGTGACATTGCAGCTCTTGTTGCGTCTGCTGGCTATGCCGGTGCTGTGACCACCAAGGAAGGCTGGAACGGGTGCTGCGTAAACCGTTTTCTTCTTAATCGAATAGGTCTCCACGAGGATATGAGTTCAACCCAAGCGATGTTTGCCTGCCGACTCGCGGGTTTAATTTGATTGAATTCATCGGCCTCTGTTCGTTGCCCTTTCCTAACTCTAGTAATAAAGTGTTTTACTTCTCGTATCCTGCTGATGATGCAGGAATCACCATCAATCGATTTTCCCAGATAATCAAGGCCATAGAGACATGCTCGATTTTGTTTTTGTTCTGTCAATAGCAGGTGTCGGGTATGCCTATTTTGGGTATCCCTTCTCTTTGTATATCATACAGCTTTTTCACTTTAAGGCTGTTCATCGGGAGCTAATCCAGCCAAAGGTTACTCTTATCATCACTGCCTTTAACGAGGGGAAGCGTATCCGGGAGAAACTGGAGAATGCCGAAGCGCTCACTTATCCTAAAGAACGCATACAGATTCTCGTGGCATCTGATGGCTCAACTGACGATACGAACAATATCGTTCGGGAGTTTGCGAGATCGGGCATCGAACTACTGGACATAACACCCCGACAAGGCAAAGAGAATGCACAGAAAGAGGCTGTGAGATCTGCCAGTGGAGATATATTGGTTTTTTCTGATGTGGCGACTCGCATGGATCCGGATGCGTTGGATAAAGTAGTGCGAAACTTTGCGGATCCATCCGTAGGCAGTGTCAGCAGTGAAGATAGGTTGATTGGAGCCGATGGTAAGCCGAGCGGCGAAGGGGCGTATGTGCGCTATGAGATGTGGTTGCGTCGGCTGGAGTCTCGGGTAAATACCTTGGTTGGCTTAAGTGGATCCTTTTTTGCTGCCCGGCGTGAAGTTTGTCAGGATTTTGTAGGGGATGTGCAAAGTGATTTTCGAACTCTGCTCACCAGTGTCCGATTAGGTTATCGGGGGATCAGTGATCCAGAAGTGATTGGATATTATAAAGATATCGCTGATGAAAAACGTGAGTTTGAGCGAAAGGTGCGAACTGTACTCAGGGGGATTACAGTTTTTTTTCGCCATACCGAGTTCTTGAACCCCTTCAGGTACGGACTGTTTGCCTATCAATACTTCTGCCATAAGTTATTGCGCTGGTGCGTTCCGCTGTTTCTTCTTGCGGCTTTTTTCTCTAACCTGCTACTTGTTACACGTGCGCCGTATTATGTGTTCTTCATGTTATGCCAGATTGCATTTTACGGGGCCGCCGGGTACGGGTGGCAGAAAGGGGGGTCTTCTTCCCGGCTTCTAAAAATTCCTATGTATTTTGTGATGGCGAATTATGCCATTCTCGTTGCTTGGTGGAAATTTTGGGGAGGTCAGCGGGTAGTACTCTGGACGCCATCTGAAAGATAGCTTGACCTGAGTTGTATTCTACGAGTCTCAAGTGCAATCATGAGGGTGTGTCATCGCCCCTGTATTCTTGACAGACGTGGCAGAGGTGGGATTTTTTTTTGTGATCACCTCAATCCTTGTTGTCCAACTATTGCTGCAATAACGACTCGCCACATCTTGCGTGTTTTTCAGCCACCTGTCGATTTCATTTTTCAAGAGTTCCAGTGTGTTGAAGGACGATAAAGAGGTTTACAGCGTTGTGGCATCGCTTGCTTTGCTCTGGAAGTCTCATCGACTCTGGCTGGCTTTGGCGAAACCTGTTGCCCATGGTGTGCGATCAATCCAACAAGTTCATCAGGAAGCTCTTCGGCACGCTTCAAATCAACTGTGACATCATAAAGAGTTAGAATTTTTTCAATTGCTAAGAGTGCTGGAAGCCATCCGGATAGAGGCATGCCTATCACTAGGATGTCCAAGTCGGATCGTTCATTAAATTTTTTTTGTTGTAATACCGAGCCAAAAATAAAAACTTGTTTCGCTCCAAACTGTTGTGTGATGTCTGCTACAATGTCAAAACTGGTAAGAATTCGCTGGCGTTTCTGCTCGGTTTTCTTTTTGCGGTTGTCTTGCCGTTGGAGATGGTAGGCGCGATTGTGTTCAAGTGGTACGGGCATTGTCAAGTCCTGCTAGAAAACTTAGGAAATTAAGTAAATCAGCCTCCACTGTTTGCCAAGTCACCTGAAGCTCACCCGCAAGAAGAAATATCCGATCTGGGTCCACTTTGTGAGTGTAAAGGTTTCGGAATGGATGACGGAAAGCTCTGAAGGCATCAAGGTGCTCCTGGCTGGCAGGTGAGATTACGGGGCAGCGTACTTGCGGGATTTCAGCCGACATTTGCGTTAATAGCTTTTTGTGCCAACTTTCTCCACGGGGGGAGCCGCCATCGACCTCCGTGGCGATGGTTTCGAAAATACTTTCCAACCCGGTATAAAAATAATGAAGACATGCCGCCAGGCTATCCGCAAGAATATCTTCCTCATTGCGAGAGATGAAGTCTGCTCTGCGGTTTATTCTATTGATACAGGCCTCTACTGTGCTGGAGAGTTCAACCATTTCTCGTGATAGTATGGCGCATAGTGGTGCAAACATTATTGATCTCCAGGTAAGGCGTCACTCTGAGGATAACCGGTGCTGGCAGATGTATCACAACTGAGTAGTATTGGAGCGGAGAAACAACTGCAACATCAATATCGCTCCATTTATCTGCAAGCCCTTTGGTATAAGAACCGAGCGTCATCCCAGCACTCAGTTCAGTCCTCGCTTGACGGGGATGATTTTAGCTGGGGCCCAGTGCGTCAAGACGGTCTGGATTCCGGCTAAAATCATGCCGGAATGACGAGAAATCTCATGCGTACACAGCTGTAACGTAAATGTGACAAAGGAAGAATTAGGCGCTCAATGCTCTGCCGGGCTTGAGGCAAATACCTCTTCCAGGGTCTTGGCATCCAACACGGCATCGCCCCATGCCTCCAGCTGCGAAATCGTTGCCTCCGTCAAGTGGTTTTCTACCCATTGAGGTAACGGTCCGAACCGGCGAACTAGCAGGCGCCCTAAGAGCTGTGATTCTCCTTGTTGCATCCCTTGTTGCATCCCTTGTTGTATCCCTTGTTGTATCCCTTGTTGTATCCCTTTTTCGATTCCGATACGTTCTACTGAGGTGACGTAGGGCATGGTTTTACTCCTTTCAAGAATTGTTATGTCCTGCCAGAGCTGCTTTTCGAGTTCTGGAGGAAGTCGCATCATCCAGTCGATAACACCGAATAGGTCAATGATGTGTTGTTTATCCCAGTTTCGTTCGTACAGGAGTTTGGTGAGCCGCCACTTGGCAGCAAACCGACGATCATTGTCCCCCTTGGTTTGTTGGGTCAGCAGGTGGGCCGCCGTGACCAGGGCGAAGGAATTGGCCTGAGTCAACAGGCTTTCAAGCCGATCTGCATGGTCACACAATTTGACAATTGGGAATTCCAGCAAGTGTCGGCAGCCGAAGAGCTGATATCCAAAACTGTCTGGTCTCCACCTGGTGCTGTCATCGGCCAGCACCGCCATGCTTGCCACAGGACGGCGATAACGATCGTACAGGCGGTAGTTGTAGGTGAACATCCGTTCGGCAAATTGGCTGTCATGGCCGCCCTGCACTTCAACATGAATATAGACCCAACCTTCGCCGCCGGCAAGGATGGCGACTTGGACCAGACGGTCGATCAGGCGTTTGCCAAGTTCGGCATCCTGAACAACCTGGGCTAGTTCCTGGTCCAGGAAGGTGTATGGCTGTTCCCAGTCAATTTGGGAGTGGGCTTCTGGAAAGTAAAAGGCCATGAACTCCGGGAAATACCTGGTGACGGCATCTTTCCACGGGGTGTCGTAGTCATTATTGTTGAGTGATGTTTGATCCATGAGGATTCTCATGTTGATTTTTCAAGCAGTCAGTTAACTATCAGATTACTTAGAGTTTTGGTCTATGGCAAGCCTGAACGGAAGTTCTTCACCGCTAATCAATGGGAGAGTCTGCGTTTGTTCCAGTATGCTCCAGCATGGGGCGCACCGAAAAATTATTCTTAATTACGACATGTTATGTTAATATGATAGGTGTTTTCAGGGCTTAAAGATGCCTTTTTACCAATAAAAAGCATAGTATAAGCCGGACGAGATTCTTTAAGTGCCGTCATGCCGTCCCAATTAAACACTTTTGCCCACTATATCTTCATATTTGAGTCGATGATGAGCTAATCCGGACACAGTTCTTCACTCGGTAATATCTGAAATAATTTTCCTAAGGGTTTCAGAAAGAAGAGGTAAATTCTTTTCGCAGACCCAAAATATTTCTTCTGCATCAATATCAAAATAATGGTGAGAGATAATATCACGCATTCCTTTCGCACCCTTCCAGTCGACCTCCTGGTAATTCTGGAGCAATTTTTTTCCTGTTATTTTATCTATATTCTTTAAACTTCAACAACCGCAATCAGCAACATACAAATGGCATCCAGCTTCTCCGTGCCACTAACAGTATCAGTAAAGAAATCAGCTGAGTCAACCGGCTCAAATCTTTTTATTATACGCTCTACCGCATTCAGGGTTTGCTGCAACAGTTCTGCAACCATTTCTATGTCAGACATAGATGGCCTCGTTGATGATCCGCTTCTTTAAAAACGGATTCATTTTATCGCGGAGTCTCACTATATCAACGGGAAGTCGCAGTTGTTTCTCTAAATCTTCTTTAATATGAGCCTCTTGCAAAATGAGGATATTTTTCACTCCTGGTCATTTTGCAAAAGCTCGAACACGTAATTTCAACAAGTTAGACGCGAAGTGATTCTTGCATAAAGAAAAGTTGTTCATTTTGCAAGAGGCTCATATGTACGATATTAAAAAGATCTGGAGTCTCCGTTTCCAAAACTATATCAACGTCACTTGCATCACTTTCCTCCCCACGAGCAAAAGAGCCAAATATTCCTAATGCGACAATGCCATACTGTCTCTGGTGAACAATTTTAAAGCTCTTTAATTCCATCAATAGTTGTTTTTTACGCATATTTCACCTCTAAAGATAGAGTCAGGGGGCGGAGCAAAAGCATAAGAATAAGGAAAGATCTATTGATTAGATTTTGCCTTCTCATGCACAATACTTTTCTCTAGAAGGAATCCGTGTTGCTCAACTATCACCGCATTGGCGACTCGCCACAGCCCGCAGTTTTTTCATCCACATACCAATTTCTCCGTCCCTTAGTCATCAATCACATTATAGCCTCGCTCGCGCAATTTTTCACCAAGTGTGTTTCTGGCGGCCGCTTCTCCATGGATGAGCTTGATTGTCCCTGGTTTTTGGGGCATGGAGGCGACCCAGTCGATGAGTCCTTGCTGGTCGGCGTGGGCGGAGTAGCCGGAAAGGGTATGCACTGTTGCCTGCATTCGGATTTTATGGCCATCAATGGTGATGGTGCCGTTACGTTCACTTTGTTCTGTTATTCTACGGCCCAAGGTGCCTTTGGCTTGATAACCGACAAAAAAGATATCGGTTTTACTGTCGTTGAGTGAGGCAACAAGATGATCGAGGATGCGGCCGCCGGTACACATTCCACTTCCGGCAATGATAATCGCGGGTCCTGGCATTTCTACCAACTGTTGATGGCTTTGGAATTTTACACTCGAATAGAGCTGCTTGAAATCGATGGGGTTGTCGCCTCTATTTAGAAGGTCATGGGCCTCTTGGTCCCAATACGCCTTCTGCTCAGCATAGACGGTGGTCAATTTCACGCCAAGAGGGGAGTCGACGACTACGGGCAGGTTCTGTAACCCTGCGCTGGTGAGAAATTTTTGAAAACTGGGTTTGGCAAAAAGGCGATCAAGTTCATAGAGGATTTCCTGGGTGCGGCCCAGGGCGAAGGCAGGGATGAGCACTTTGCCCTTATCCTTCAAGGCTCGTTCGAGGGTTTCCTCAAGTCGTTTGAGTCTTTCATGCCGACCTTCATGAAGCCTGTTGCCGTAAGTCGATTCGAGCAGGAGCAGATCACAGTGGGTTGGAGGGTCTGGATCGCAGAGGATTGGCGTATCTTTATTCCCCAAGTCCCCGGAAAAAATTACCGAAAATGGTTTACCTCCCTCTGAGCTTTTTTGATCCGCAATTTCGAAGCGGATAAAGCATGAGCCTAGAATATGGCCGGCCCGACCGAATGAGAAGGTAACTCCTCTTTTTAACTTGAATTCCTGTTGGTATTCAAAACCCCAGGAGAGTTCGTCGATCAGTTGGAGGATTTTCTTTCTCTCATCATTTTCGATGTTGGAAAAGCCCATGGCATCGTTCAGCATAGGCTCGAGTAGGCCTTTTGTTGGATGCGAGCAGAGGATTTCGCCGCGAAAGCCGTTCTTAATCAATTCCGGGACCCTGCCGATATGGTCGATGTGGGCGTGGGTGAGGAAAAGATAGTCAAGATCTGCCGGCTGGATTGGCCAGTCAGCGAAGGGAAGTGCGGTGTCGTTACCTTGAGCAAGGCCGCAGTCGACCATGATGCTGAGTCCGTTTGCCTGGAGTAGGTGGCAGGAACCGGTAACCGAATGTTCGCCGCCAAGATGGGTGATTTGAGGTGTGGTCATAGATGTTGGCCTTGAAAAAAGTTACGATATTGCGTGGTGTCTCCGTTGTTATTGCGATGGTCACAGCGTGACAAGTCATTTTTAAAGTGTCTCGGCTTTGCTTTACATCGGTCGTGAATTCAATACGCTATTTACCTGGAGCCCCAATTGCCGACAGAACTCAATAAAATCATAGATTCCCTTGTCGAGGATAAATTGGACTATTTCCAGGTTCAGGCCCTGGTATTCATGGATGGCAATGTTTCGAAAGCCGACCATGGCGATGAGCCGTGTTGATAGGTCTTGCTCGATCATTCCGTTTTGGCACAAAAGGACGAAGGCATCGGCGCTGCCCTGGGGAATACCGAGCCGCCGTTGAGCCACGATGTGCATTGCCATATCAATGGTTGCCTGGCAGGCGCGCTCCAGGTTTAGAATCAGGGCATCTACATGAGTATAATTATTCAATTGCGGGCAGGCGTTATACTCTTCGGCAATACGTCTCAAGCATCGTTCAATGATGGCGGTTTTGTTTAACAATATGTCATCTGTCACGGCACATGCCTCATTGAGCCTGGTACGCGCGGAGAATTTCAGCCCGCTCGTCATTGAGTTTTCCGTAAAAAGAAAAAACATACATGGCGAACTGATCGTGCAACATGGTGTTTGTGCAATAAAGGAGTTTGCCGTTGACAAGGACTTCCTTGGCAAAAACAGTATTGCTCGTACTGAGGATGCTCAGGTCGACTTTCCTGCCGACTCTTTGCTCAAGCACTGGGGCAAGAAGAAAGAGTTCTATCCGCTCTGGGATGTCTTTTCCGCTAAACAATAAGGCGATATCGATATCGCTTGTCGCGTGCAATCTCCCTTTTGCGGCAGAATCATGGAGGTAGATTGCGACAAGATGAGGGAATGTGTCAGCAAGTTGTTCAACGACAGCTATTTCGATGGCAGTCAATTCTGGCATTGGATGTAGGAGGAGGTGAGCAATTTTTATTGGTGTATAAGGTGGATGTACTGTCTTGCGTGATCGTTAATTGTTGCTTTGGTCGTAAGTGTTTAGCTGCACTGCATCTGTTTTGCCATCGACCTGAATTAATGGCGATCAAAAAGTCCGAAAAAATCTTATTATTTCGCTACTGCCAACGTGTTTTCCAACCATAAGTCACTTAAATTAATTTCAACCTCCTGGAACGGTTCATCGTGTATTTTGTCATTTTCGGCGTATGTCCCAATGATGAGCCACCGTCCGGCTTCATTTTTTAAGACTTCTAGCGTTTTGATGATAGGGTCAATGATCCAATAATATGGAACTCTGTGTTGGCCGTAGATATTCGTTTTTTTTACTCTGTCTATCCGGGCGGTTCCAGGAGAAACTATTTCACATACCCAATCCGGAACAATTTCAATCCAGTTATGATCTTCGGTTTCTGGAAAGCGTTCTTTTTTCCATCCTGCCAGATCGGGTACAAGAAGATCTTCTCCGAACGCTATCTCTGGTTCAACAAGAATTATCCATCCTCCCGGCCCGCCTTTGCCTAATTTATAGGGAGGTAAAATTGCACTGCCAAGACTCAAGGTGGCGTCTGAATGCCTTCTTGATGGTCGAGGGCTGACGATGAGTTCTCCATCAATGATTTCTCCGATCATATTCTCAGGGATGCTGTAGAGGTCGTCGTAAGCAGCTCTCGCTCTGGCTGGCTCGGTCATCTTTGTCTCCCTTGTCGTTATTTGTGGTGGACTATCAACAATTAAATCAACGAGGCTTGTCCTATCCTCAGGCTTCGGCCCTGGATGGAGAGTTTAGTGTTTACTTGGTTATAGGCCAGGAAATCTTGATGCATCAGGGCTGTGATCAGTTACCTTGATTGTACTCGAAACCCTAAGATAACTGTTCATTTTTTTGGAGGAGCTCAGCCTGTGCATAATTTTCTCCATATGCGAGTTTGATTACGCCAGGTTTTTTTGAAATCGAGGAGATCTTGGGATCGATTTTTTTTTGCGCTGAGCCAAAACGGGTCAGGAGAAGCGAAAATAGTTTAGGGTCACGTTACTTCTTTACTGGCGGGGAAGTACTTTCGTTAAGCCTGATTCGAGCGCTGCTTTTGAAAGGTCTGTCGTCTTTCAGTCTGCCGGTAATCGATAGTTCGTATTCTTTGCCGGGAGTCGGATTAGCGAGGGACTGTATGACTTTGTACTGATTGAATTTAACCAGCATGATCGGGTTTTCGGTGCTGTAAGGAATATTGGCTTTTTTCCACCAGGAATTGAAGGACTTGAACTCGCCGGGCACATAATCATTCGGTGCCGCAATGATTAAGATGTCTATGGGTTTGTTTTTTGACGAAGACCAGGGGCTATG
>VMSU01000130.1 GCA_013792005.1 Desulfobulbaceae bacterium | reverse complement strand
TGAGTGAGGCCATACATATGGTATGCCGAACGAGCAAAACCGCCACGCAATTCAGTTCAATCCCCGCTGGTGTTGGACGGGGACGCAGTAGATCGGACTTTTTTTGCGACGCCATCAAATTTGAGTTACTTGAAACAATTAGCGGCAATCCAGAAACTCGGCGCCCGACTGAACCAGTTTCCCATATTCTCTGCCATTTCATTGGCCTTTGACCCGATTTTCGAGTAACTATCGATGGATATCGTACCCGAAGTCTCGCACGTCCATCCAACTGCTAAGTCATCGATCAATTCCCATCCTAAAGGATTTTACAATGATAGACATCCCGATGATTACCACCACCCAAGGCGTAACAGAATTAGCCAACCGTCTGCAAGATGAGCAGATCGTGGCCTGTGACTTAGAGGCAGACTCACTCCATCGATATCAGGAGAAAGTCTGCCTGATCCAGTTTTCTATCCCAAACTTTTCCGCGCTTGTCGATCCTCTGGCCGGGCCTGACCTCTCACCCCTTGCTTCTGTCATGACCAATCCGGCCATTCGGAAAGTTTTCCACGGGGCTGATTACGATGTCCGTTCTCTTCACCGAGATTTCGGCCTTGAGATAAAGAACCTGTTTGACACCATGATTGCTTCCCAGTTTCTTGGAAAAAAAGATCTGGGTCTCGCCGCTACCTTGAAAAAACGATTTGATGTCACGTTAAATAAACAGTCGCAAAAAGCCGATTGGAGCCGAAGGCCTTTGAGTCCAGAGATGCTGAACTATGCGGCCATGGACACCCGTTTCCTTATCGATTTGCACATGCAGTTAGAAGAGGAACTTCAAAAAAAAGGTCGGCTATCTTGGGTAATTGAGGAGTGCTTCTTCCTGGAGCAGGTTCGGGTTGCCGCGAGGAAAAATGCCCCCCTGTTCCTCCGCTTCAAAGGAGCCTCACGGCTCCCCCCAAGAACATTGGCAGTGCTTGAGGAATTACTGCATTTCAGAGACGAACAGGCACGCCGGATGGATCGGCCCCCATTTAAGGTAGTAGGAAATGAAACCTTGGCGGAACTTGCCACAAAACGTCCTCTAACGATCAATACTCTAGTAGACATTAAAGGCCTGAGTGAAAATATCACTCAGCGGCATGGCAGTGGCTTGCTGCGCGCTATTGCCAAGGGTTTAGCCATTCCCGACACCAAACTTCCCCAATACCCCCTATCCCCCCGCCCAGAACGAGACCTTCGCAAGGATTCCCGACTGAAACGTCTCAAGCGATGGAGAGAGATAAAGGCCAGCGAGATGACACTAGATCCTGGCATCTTAGCCAACAATATCCTGTTGGAGGCATTGGCAAACTTACCGGATGGCGCGCCTGTCAACGAAATCATCCCCCGGAACTGGCAACGAGAACTCTTTGCTGACGAGATCACGCGGGAACTTGCTTAAAGGTAACAGGTTTTCATCAAACCAAAAAAAAACCGGGATAGGCTTCCGCCCTCCCGGTTTTTCTTATCCTACTCTCATTCGACCCAATCAGGCCGAACTTCACATCTGCTACTTCTTAAAGTTCACATCGAGCCCACAAAGAACTGCGTGAGGAGCACCGGCATCGGTACCGATCTCTTTATCATGACACGAGAGACAAGCTGATGATGCCTTACCGATAAACTTTTGGGCAGTTACATCATAGAGTTTAAGCTGTCCGTCCATGCGCCACTCGCCATCAGCAGGAGCGTCCGGTGTCTTACAGTCAGGAAGGATGGCCTTGGTCCGGGAAGTGGCAATAACGTACTTGCTGTCCGGTGTAAAGATGGCGTCATGAGTCTCTTCAAATTTAGGCATGGGCTCTGCATCCAAAACCTTAAGTGTCGCGGCGTCAATCAGAAAGAGGATATCTCCGGTGGCGTTAGCGATATACTTGCCATCCGGTGAGTAATACTGACGGAAGCTGATAGATTTCTTGGCATTACCGTCAGCCACACCCTTACGCAAGACCTTTACCTTACCCTGCTCCAACTCGGCAGCGTCCAGCACGAACATATGCATTTTTCCTACTACATCGCCCAACTCCTTATTTCCCTGATCAACATCTGACTCATTGATGGTGATGAGAACTTCCTTCATGTCCGGAGAGTTGACACCATGGAAGTATTTATATCCTTTTTTGATGTCAGCTTCAGTCCCCTCAAGAAAGACGGTGTGCATGAGCTTCATATCGCTCTTCCGGATTACACTGATATACCCTGGCTTATTCATGGAGATAGGCATAAAATAATCCTGAGTCTGGGCGGAAGCACAGAAACCAGCTTTGGTGTTGATTACCGATCCCGGAATCTTGAAGACCACATCACTTGCTACCTCACCGGTTTTCAGATCTGTCTTACCATAGTGATAAGAGTTATCTGCTGCTGGATCGGGCTTATAAGTGGACCAATACATAGTGTCACGGTCTTTACTATCAATACGAGCATCATGGGTCGGATGCGAAGCGCCGCTTCCGATATTGACCATATCAAGCTGGCTAATGCTGATCGGGGTTTCGGCTTTGGGATCGATCGTAAATTCGGCTTTGGCGAAATGACCACCCATCCCGGCAACGAAGGCAGTACCAGCGTAGCTGTCAGCGCTAGCGGTTGATGCTGCACTCAGCAGGCCAAGGGCGATGGTGCCGGTAATCAGGGATCTAGTCCATCTCGATTTGGTAATTTGCATGCTGCTCCTCCTGTAAAATGTTTGGGCTGTAGCTCCGGCTTATTTTTTTTATTACCAGTGACTATCAGCATACTTATGTTGGCCTACAACCAAAACCTGCCACCAGGTTGTAGTCCCAATTCCAGGTGCGACATTTTGCCGCACATCTTGTTGTCAATATACTGAATCGTGGTATATTGGCAATAATATTTTTGCTTACTGGAAAATAATTAGTTTTTTTCTTTTTATTTTTAATTACAACGCGATCCATCGATGTTTTTTTGTCCGCAATGAGGAGAGATAAGGAATGATTATTGAGTGCAGAGGTCTAACCAAAAAATATGAGGTAGGTAACAGCAGCATCCCTGCTGTTGATCGTGTGAACCTGTCCATCGACAAGGGAGATTTTGTGGTTATCCTGGGTCACTCAGGCTCAGGAAAAACAACTTTATTGAGCCTTATTGGCGGATTAACCACTCCAGATAACGGTCAGGTTTTCGTAGATGGTGTCGAGAACTGGCGCCAGTCGGACAGGTCTCTCTCCACCATCCGCAACAGCAGGATCGGTTTTGTCTTTCAGTTTGCCAGCCTCATACCCAACCTTACCGTGATGGAAAATATCCTCCTGCCCCTCTCCTTTTGCCGGCATCCGGCAGGAAACAGGGAAATGGCAGCCGAGATCCTCGCTGAAGTCGGCTTGGCCGACAAGGTTAACTCTTTTCCATCCCAACTCTCCGGGGGGCAGCAACGTCGCGTTGCTATCGCCCGCTCTTTTATCAACTGTCCGGATATCATCCTGGCCGATGAACCGACCGGCGACCTGGACGAAGAAACAGAGGGAGAGATCTTAAGCCTGTTCCGAAAGTATCATCAACAGAAGGAGACTACCTTCATGGTTGTCACCCACAACACCCACCTTGCCGCCACCCAGGAAAATCCCAGAGTCTTCTTCATGCGACAGGGTGTCCTGGCTATCCAACCACCTGAAACATCGTAAGCGGTCACAGGATACCCCATCTGCTTTGTCAGCGGCCTGCTCTCATACAAGTGTATAGCTCACAGGCCGCTTTCGCGCATCTGGGGCACCCTGTAACCGCTTACAGTCCTTGCTTGACTAGGGATTGGCCCCTGTGATCACGTACGAAACATCACCTCTCCAGACATAACCCTCGCCCACAAAACAGCATAGATTGGTAGTTGCTCGGGTTATCGGTTTGCGGTTGTCAGTTAACGGTTTACGGTTAAAAGAATCATGGTTTGACATTAATCATCGCATGATACTCAATGTCAGTGTGTCCTCAACCATTGGCAGGACCCAATCACCGTTAACCCGAGTTGTCTATTCCTCTTTGATCGCCGACAAGGGTTCCATACTTGCCAGACGGACAACAGGAATAGCGGCGCCAACAAGACAGACCACAACACCTGCCACCATGGCTGTGAAAACAATAACAACATTCCCTGGAGTAATAGTCGCCACCGTGCCCAGCCGGCTGAGCAGATTGAAATCACCAGCCAGGTAATGAATGAGGGAGTGCCCTGCGACAACCCCCACCAGGCCGCCAATGGCACTAATCAGGATGGCCTCACCAAGGAAGAGTTGCATAATATGTCCCCGATGGGCGCCAATAGCTCGAAGAATACCTACCTCACGCCGTCGCTCGTTAGCGAGAACAGTGAATGTAGTCCAGGCAAGCAAAATAGCGAGAAGTGAGGAGATGGTAATGGTAATTGAAAATACCCGCACAATATCGCTCAAGGTATTACGCACCGAACTGCCAATATCTCCCCTGGTCATTATCCCGACCCCTGGATTGATATTACGAATATCATCAACGACTTTATCTATGGGCACTCCGTCCCGGACTTTGACAAAGATAATGGATATCTTCCCCTGCTGATAGTTCCCGGCAGCGCCGGAAGAAATTTTGTTCAAGTCTGAAAGATTCATGAAGACGCCACGATCAAGCCCGGTATTGGTCGGCTCCAGATGCCCAACCACCTTGACTCCCTGCCCAAAAAGGCTTGCGGTGTTAATCAGCCCGAGATACTCGTACACATAGCTCCCCACGTAGACCTGCCCAGGGGCAAGACGACCGGGGCCTTCTTCCAGCCATGGTTTTACCACAAAGTCCTCATCCTGATCAAAAACAACCACCTCACCATCGTCAATACTGCAACAGCCTGATGCCAAGGTATTTAAATAAATCTGGAAGGTGGCCTTTTTGACGTTTGGCAGATCGCGAATAGTATCAAAAATAGACATGTCCATGAAAAAGCTTTTGATCTTACTCTCCAGGATAAATTCCTCGGCAAGCCCCTTGGCCTCGGACGGCACAATAATAATATCCGCGCCGAGCCGCTTTCCCGCTGCCTCCAGGTCTTCCTTTACCGCCTTGTTAAAGAGTAAGGCAAATACCAATAGGGCGACCAGGAGGGCGACCGCAAGGATCAGGATCATATTGCGGAAGATTTTCCGGGAAACACTTTTCCAGACAATGGCGAAAATAGGATAAGTACTGTTGGTGGTCATGACGTCCTTCTAGGCTGGCATTATTAAGTAATAGTACAGAACTGGCAACACAGGCCCGCAAGCTGTATTCGGTCTGGAATGTATAAAGCAATAGCCGAAGCCTTCAACGAAATCAATCTCTTTCCAACGAAGGAACGTACAGGCGCAAGCAACTCCCCACGTCAAAAATGGCCTTGCCGCAACAGATTACTCCGACAATACTCTACCGGGCAAATGATTACATACCCTTTTGACAAGTAGCCCATAGGCTGCTATGGCTCACGGATCAAGGCACCCTAGTAGGGGAGAATTAAATACCGCCAGTGCGGCCAGCTTGCTGGTTATACAACATTTTTCCTTTACCAACCCCGCAGTCATGTATATATTCAGGCATGTCCATATAGAGTGATGTATGTACTAAAATAACCACGGAATGCAGCCCTAAGGAGAACACCAACAGGTGCTCACTGATTCAACCATACTCATGTATATTGCAGGCCTCCTGATGGGGATCGTTGCAGGCTTTGTCATGCACCGGTCAGATTACTGCGTTACCGGTATGTTCCGTGATGCCATCCTGTTCAAAAACTTCTTTATGCTGCGCTCCCTGCTGCTGCAGGTCACAGTCTCTATGATTTTTTTTGAAACATTGCGCAGGAGTCATTTCCTGCCCTTGTTTCCATTTCCCCTCCTTGCCCCGCCAGCGCTCAGCAATATCGTGGGTGGCATGGTGTTCGGTCTGGGCATGGTGCTCGCAGGAGGCTGCGTAGTGGGAACCCTCTATAAGTTAGGGGCCGGCAGCCTGATCAGCGCCACCGCTTTCCTCGGTCTGATCCTGGGCAGCGCCCTCTATGCCGAACTGCACCCCTGGTGGGCCTCCCTGGTCCGGCAGACTGTCCTGACCAAAGAAGCGCTAACCCTGCCCGCGCTCCTGAATATCGACCCCACCCTGGTGATCTTAACCGTGGCCCTGCCTGCCTCCTGGCTATGCATCAGATGGTGGCAGACGGGAAGATTAACCATCAACACGTCAGTACGCGGCTACCTGCAGCCATGGAAGGCTGCACTCATCCTGGCAGTAATCGGCGCAAGCTCCTATGTTGCGATCGGCATGCCCATGGGTATCACCAACACCTATGCCAAGTTTGCGGCAATCATCGAAAACGCCATTATCCCGGCACATGTATCGCGTAATCCTTTTTTTGCGGCACAGCCTTTAGACATCGTCCACCCGGCATCAGGCGCCTTGTTACACGGTGGGGCCGGACCGGCCCTTGACTCTATCTGGACCATCCAGTTCCCCCTGATCGCAGGCATTATCTTGGGAAGTTTCATCTCCGCTCTGTTACTTAAAGAGTATCTGTGGCATACTCGGATACCGGGTCGGCAACTGGCGATGGCCTTTATCGGCGGCATCATTCTGGCTTTGGGTTCGAGGATGACCCCTGGCTGTAATATCTGGCACCTCATGGGAGGACTGCCGATCCTGGCGTTGTCGAGTCTCCTGTTCGTCATAGGCTTACTGCCCGGCGCCTGGTTGGGGAGTAAAATCCTGACCCGCGTCGTCATGTCATCGTCAAGAGGTTAACGCATGTCTGATTCCATTTACAAAGAGATCGTCATAGATATTCGAGGCCAAGTATGCCCCTCCACTCTGCTGGCCACCATGGCCGAAATGAATGAACATCAGAAAGAACTGTTGAATGGGGAGATCTCACTACTTATCATCTCCGATAATCGTCACGCCATAGCCACCATTCCGGAGACAGCCCGCAATATGGGGTATAGGGTTGAGGTGAAACAAGAATTAGGTTTTTACTCCATCCGCATCGGGCACGAAAACGGGAACTGACCATCATGTCAACAACCATTGCCGATCTCTGCACCAAAGCGAGTCAGGCCCTTGCCAATCCGGGCGAACCCCTGCTTAATCTAGACGAAACCGGCGATCTCACCCCAGTGGCACAACTGATCAATGAGTTGATTAATCACAACCGGCAACTCACTGCCGAAAACCAGAACGCCTCCACGTACATCCGGAACAAGGTCAATCAACTCCTCACGGTAATGGGCACTCTGCCCCTGCAGCCGGAAGAACTTGACGACAAATCACTAATACTTTCCGACCCAATAGGGATTGTGGCCAAATCCTTTGCCCAGATCCTGGACCACCTCCACCACACCAACAACAAGCTCGAACTGGCACGGGACGAGATCCAGGCTATTTTTGAAGCAGTCGGAGGAGGAGTCATGGTGGTGGATCGCCACGGCCGGATCTTATCCTACAATCAAAGATTCCATGAAATGTTTGCCACAGGGGAGAAAGATATCCTCGGCAAACAATGCCGGGAGGTTCTTTGCCAGAGCCAACAGCCTCTTCTCTCGCGCTGCCCACATCAGGCAATGCTAACCTCAGGGAAAACTGAATTCATACCGGAGTGTTATATAAATAACCACAATTTAACCATTGTGGCCTCTCCGGTAAAAGATAAGAACGGGGAGATCACCCGCAGCGTCATCCTCTATACCGACATCTCAATGTTGAAGGCCGCCCAAAACGAATTGGCCACCGAAAAAGAGCGGCTGCGAATCACCCTGCAAAGCATTGCGGAGGGGGTAATCACCACGGATATTGAAGGAAGGATTATCCTGGTGAATGCGGTCGCTGAACAGCTTACAGGATGGTCACAGGAGATGGCCCGAGGGAAAAAAGTCTGTGAAATCTTTTGGTTGGTTACCGACCAGAACCGACAAGAGTGCATCAATATCACCACCGAGACCCTCAAGAACAAGAACCTATCGCTCGACAAACTCTCCGATTCCATCCTGATCCACCAAGACGGGAGTGAACGATGGATCAGCCTTAACGCCACGACACTTCAGGCAAAGGACGGAGCCACTTCAGGGATTGTCGTGGCCTTCAGGGATATCACGACAGAGAAAGAGATGGAGTCTGAAATCCAAAAGGCCAGAAAGATCGAATCGCTTGGCGTTCTGGCCGGTGGACTTGCCCACGATTTCAACAATATTCTTACCGGCATCATCGGCAACATCAATCTCGCCACCATGCTCTCCCCGCCGGACAGCCCAGCCACTGAAAAACTCTCACAAGCAGAGAAGGCCTGTCATCGCGCCCAAAGCCTCACCCTGCAACTTCTCACCTTTGCCAAGGGTGGCGCTCCAATCCGCAAAACCACCTCAGTGGCGGAACTGATCAAGGAAACCGCCGAATTTTCCCTGCGGGGCTCAAATGTAACGTGCGGGCTGCACCTCGATCCCGATCTCTGGATGGCCTATATTGATGAAGGACAGATCAGCCAAGTGATCAACAATATGGTTATTAATGCCAATCAAGCCATGGCCGGTGGCGGCGACATAACCATTACCGCACGGAACATCGAGGTCACAGCCGACACCACTTTACCCATCAAGGCGGGAAAATACATCACCCTGACTATCTCCGATACCGGATGCGGCATCGAACCAGAGCTTATGGACCGGATCTTTGACCCCTACTTCACTACCAAGGACACGGGCAGCGGCCTTGGACTGGCCTCCTGTTATGCAATTGTCAAAAAGCACGACGGCCATATCGCGGTCCATTCGACAATAGGGCGTGGCACAACATTTACGGTCTACCTTCCCGCCCGAACTCAAAGACCTCCTGCCCCCCTCACCGCCAAACCCTCACCGCCAGTTGCGCTGCAACCCTTGAAAATTCTGGTGATGGATGATGAATTGATGATCAGAGAGCTGACCCAGGCCATGCTCACCCAGCTTGGCTGCCAGGTGGTGGACACCGCCGTAGATGGCAAAGAAGCCATCAATCTCTACCGTCACGCCATAGAGCAAAACGCCCCGTATGACCTTGTCCTTCTTGACCTGACCATCCCAGGCGGCATGGGCGGCAAAGAAACCATGGAGCAGCTACGGCAGATCGATCCCGATGTTAAGGCCATCGTTTCAAGCGGCTATTCCAGCGACGCCTCCATGACCTCATACCAACAATATGGCTTTAAAGCAGTTATCCCCAAGCCGTACCAGCTCCAGCAATTCATCAGCACGATTCAATCGGTAGCATCCGGAGCAGAGGTTACGAAAGAGGAATGACAGTCCCGACCGGCAACAAGCAGGTTAATGCTTTGCCAGCACGGCAGCAAGGGTATCGTGTAACGTTTTCAGCTGATAAGGTTTAGTTATCGCCCCAACAAAGCCGTGCTCCTTGGGGTTGGCCATTATCGGGTCGTTGGAATATCCGCTGGAGGCAATCAATCTCGCCTGCCCATCTAGGGCAAGAAGACATACTGCCGCCTCCCTGCCACCCATTCCCCCCGGGATGGTAAGATCCAGGATAATGGCGTCGATCTTCTCGTCCGCAACCATGGCTTGCTCATACAGAGAAATGGCCTCTGCCCCATCTTTTGCAAGACAGACCTCATAGCCGAGATACGAGAGCATCTGTTGAAAGATATTCCGAACCATCTCCTCATCGTCCATGACCAGTATCCGCTGCCCCCCCTTTGATTCAAGAGGAGGAGTGCTTTCACGCTGCTCGATCACCGTCGAGCCTTCCGTGGCGGGCAGCAGAATCGAAAAGGTGGTGCCCACCCCCTGCTCCGACTCCACCCAGATAGAGCCATGATGTTTTTTGATGATAGAATGGGTGATGGCCAAGCCGAGGCCGCTGCCCTTACTTTTAGTTGTAAAATACGGGTCGAAGATCTTGTCAACAAGGTTTTTGGCAATACCGATCCCCTGATCCCGGATCGTTACCTTGACACATGGCCCGGTGTATTCGGACGGTAACCGCTCCGTCTTCCCGGGAATGACATTTTCACCCCGAACCTCGATGACGCCACCTTCGGGCATGGCATGGTCGGCATTAATGATAATATTCTGAATAACCTGACTTATTTGCCCGGAGTCGACCTCGACAGGCCAGAGATCCTCGGCAAACTGATAATCACAGCGAACGTTGCTACCCCGAAGGATAAACTGAGAAGATTCCTTGATTATCTCGGTGATGGCAGCGACTTTTCTTACCGGTTCGCCACCCTTGGAAAAAGTAAGCAACTGCTGGGTCAGGTCCGTAGCCCGTAATGCGGCGCTTTCCGCCTGCTCCAAAAGCTGGTGCGTTTTCTCCTCGACAACAAACTGCATCGCCAGCGAGATGTTCCCTAATATCGCCGCCAGGATATTATTGAAGTCATGCGCAATGCCACCGGCCAGCACCCCGATGGATTCAAGTTTTTTGATCTTACTCCGTTCCTTCTCACGTTTTTCCTCTTCCGTCACATCACGGAATACCAGCACCACCCCGATAGTCCGGCTCTCCCGGTCGCGAATCGGTGCAGCGCTGTCGGCAATGCTTCTCTCCGTTCCATCCCGGGCTATGAGAATGGTGTGATTGGCAAGACCGACAATAGCGCCAGTGGCCAAAACCTTTTCCACCGGATTGAAACAGGGGCTGCGGTTATTCTCATTGATGGTCTTGAAAACTTCGATAAAGGGCTGGCCCACTGCCTCTTCCTGAAGCCAGCCAGTAAGCGCCTCCGCCACCTTGTTAACCAGGACCACCTTACCGTAAACATCGGAGGTAATAACACCGTCGCCAATACTGCGCAAAGTGACTGCTAACCGTTCTTTCTCGGTGGCC
>VMSU01000129.1 GCA_013792005.1 Desulfobulbaceae bacterium | reverse complement strand
TCGGCCAGTTTCCGCTCCGTAATATCACGCACCACCGACAGAACCCGGCCGCATCCTCCAATTTCCGACCCCTTCAGAGAAATCTCCACCCAAAAATACTCTCCGTTTTTACGGCGGGCTTGCCAGACGAAAATCTGCGGCCCATCAGTAACCGCCTTTCTGATCATTGCCGCTGCTTTCTCTCCAGTATACGGCGAGGCGTTGCTGCTCAGCTCCCCAAAGGGACACTCCAAGGCCTCCTTCCTGGTGTAACCGTACATCTCGGTCATAGCCAGGTTGAGGTCGAGGATGGTGCAACTGTCAGCGTCATGAAGCAGAATCGCCTCGCTGGTGGCATTAAAAATCTCCAGATAGTTCCGTTCACTCTCCTTTTTAGCCTGCTCTGCCAGGATACGTTCGGATATCTCCTCTTTAAGTTGATAATTGGTTATGTTAAGCTCTTTAACCAACTGCATCAGGGTGCGGATATCCCGAGCCACCAGGATAACGGCCACAGGATTTCCCTCCTGGTCAGACATGGCAGAGCCTGAGATCGACATGGGGATCTGTTCGCCTGATCGGGCGTGAAAAGAAACATTGAGATCCCTGATGCCGTCCTTGCCCGTCAGTGTCATCAGGTCCAAATCTTCCCCCAGCGCTTCCGTGATAATGAACTGAAGCGATTGGCCAATGAGTTCGCCTTCATGGTAACCTAACAGCGAGCACGTGGCAGAATTGACCGTTTGAATGGTACCAACCGGGGAAACAACGATCAGAGCATCAACCATGGAAGCCAGGATGTTGTCGATGTAATCCCGGGCAGAGACAAGTTGCGTGCGCATCCGCAAAAGGTTGGCGGCCATCTCGTTGAAAGCGTGGGACAAATCGCTAATCTCGTCACGAGAGGTCACCGGCAGGGTGAGGTCCAACCTGCCGCCGCCGATTTCTCGGGCAGCGTCCCGCAAGGCACGCAGGGGTTTAGAGAGCCAACGAGAGATAAAGATGCTGAGAAGAAGCGCGAATAAGAGCATGATCCCGCTGGCTGTGATCAGCGCCTTACGGGCATGATAGGTTTTTTCTTTAGTGGCTGCCAGTTTTTGAAAACTGGTTGCAAATTCACGCTCGATGTGCGGGTTGACCGAGCTTACGAAGACTTCCAGTAGGCCGTCGATCTTCTGTCGCACCTCCAGCTCATCTTCTCGCTTACTCTCGTCCCTTTGGAGCAGGAGAAGATAACCGGCAACTGAGCGACTGAACTCCTCGATCAAGCTATCAATCTGGCTCCCAAGCTCTTCACCTCCGTGAAACAGACGGTGCATGGTCTTAAAAGTGCTGAGGGTGGCGAGAGACTTTTCTATCTGTTCTTTGGTCTTGTTGTCTCTTCGATCATTGTACCGGTCGGCAAGAACCACGACATGATAAAGTTCTGTTGTCATCCTAGCCAGAGCGATATTACCCGGCAATACCTCTCCCGCCACCTCCTGAAAGGTAGCGACCGTCTCTTCCTGGACAAGGAGGCCGGAACCGTAACTGACAACCAAGATCAACATGGAAACCAGGAGGAAAGCGCACAACAGCTTTTGTTGGATCTTCACCTATTTGACTCCAAACCCGTGCCTGGCGAAAATAGCTTGACCCTCGGTAACCAGGAAGTTGGCGAACAGAGCCGCAGATTGAGGGGACGCGCTGGTGGTCATAACCGCTATCCGGATCTCCTCTACTGTGTTGATAGCAGAGGGGATCTCCACTCGCCTCAGCCCTTTCCCTTCAGGCCATTGCAGCATATCGGCCCAAACCAGAGCAGCATCCACCTCCCCGTCGGCCACCAGTTTGATAAGTTCATTAACCGTCGTGCCGGTGATAACGATATTGTCCCGAAAAGCAGCCTGTCGGTCAGAGGCGTTAATAATCGCTTCCGCCACCTGACCAATGGCGCACATGTCCTTGTTGCCAACAGCAAGCTTGACCCCATCGGCCAGAAGGTCGGAAAAGGTCTGGAGGTTTTTGGGGTTATCGGCCCGAACAGCAAAAACAGGGAGATGATCAGCGACATAGCGGTCTTCTTTCACCAGATCTCCGGCACTGCTGATGTAGCCGGCCGAACCGGGAATAAAGAGATCCCCCTTACGGGTTTTTTGGATCGTAGAGAGCAAGGTCTCGCTGCCACCATAGATAATGGTAAGAGGATTCTCTTGATGCTGCTTCTCGAAAACCTGTTTGACCTCTTCCATAGGGAAGTCAAGCCCTTTGCCAACGTAGACGACCAACGGACGCTCGTCACGGCTGCATCCCACTCCGAGGGCGAGCCATACCCCTAGCGCTGCCAGCAGCACGACCTTACATATGTTTGTCCTCTGCTCCATGATCTGCAACTCCTTTAGTATAGTCATCTCCTATCTTGCTAGCGGTTCCCTACTGCTTATAATAAAATATCACAGCAATTAAAATAGGGACTTTTCCCTAAGGTGCCGCCCTCAGCAACATCGTCCACATCGCTTATTCGATTTTACTTCACCACGACTCCGAGAGGAGAACACAATATACCTGAGACTTTTTACTTGGTGGATTCAATCATCAAGGCATCCCGTCCGTTAGGGTCGTTAATGCCAAAGATTGTGTAATCGCAATAAAAATTCCCTCAGGACATTGCAATTCCTCCTGGAGTCGGGTTTCATTAGGGAAATGTGCATTGAATCGCCCTGACCAACAGAGATACTCTACCCCACCAGCATCATCTTGAAAATTTCCTTTACCCCAGAAATATTAGCCAGACACCCCCTTATCGAAACATTATCCCATCTCACGCAAAAGTCGCAGAGGACCACTCCGCATGGCTGAAATAATTCCGCACGATATCAAAGAAGACCTGAAAACGGCGACAATCCTCCATCAACGGGCTGCTTCCGATTACGAAAAATGTCTGGAGTTCAACAAACTGATGTCCGACCTCCTGGGGAGACTGGAAGACGCCGACTGTCATAAGACAGCCGGCAGGGTGATGGGTATCCTCATCGACTGCAACCCCAAAAAAGGGGCCTCATGCGAGAAGGCCACCCTGGTCGGCGACAAGGTGAAGAAATTGTAACTGCAGACGAAAATGCCGTCAAAATAAGCTTGCTCTGAATTGGAGGGGAGAATAACTCTGTCCCGTTTTTGCTAACGGATACGAGATACGCCTGGCCCCATCCCACCCTTTTTCTTGAAGACACGGATCTCGACATCGACATCCAGGGCCAACCGGTCGAGGGCAGCCACCTTGGCCTTGGTCGAACGATCAATGTTCCAGTAATAGGGGGTCATCGCCAACAGGTCCATAATCATCTGCTGACCGACAAGCTCAAGTTGATAGGTAATCCGCGACACAATCGAGGGGGAAAAAAGCTCTTCAGCCTTTTCGATGATCGAGGGCGCTGCATGCTCCCTGCTGATCGGATAGATGATCTCCCGCAGGCCGTTGAGGTGCCTCGGACCGGGACTTGCAAACACCAGACTTCCCGTCAGCTTGAGAATCCTGGAAAATTCAATGATGTTCACCGGCGAAAAGACATTCAGCACGATATCCAGAGAGGAATCCAAAAAGGGGAGATCGTTGATACTGGCAACCAACCAGGCTATGGTCCGGTCACGTTGAGTGGCCTGCCGCACCGCAAACTTGGAAACATCGATACCGTGGTAATCAATGGAGAGATACCCCCCGCTGCCCTGGGACAGAGCCTTCTTAAGGCGCTGAAGATAAAAGCCTTCTGCGCAACCGGCATCAAGAACACTACGCCCGCTGCCGCCCACCAAACCCGAAAACTCGATGCTGATAGCCTCGTTGATGGCGTCGGAGACTGGATCATAAAAGCCCAGATCAAGAAACCGTCTCCGGCTCTGGATCATTTCCGGGTCGTCACCAGGCTCTTTGGAGCGCTTTTTGTGGGCAAGCACAAGATTCACATACCCCTGACGGGCGGTATCGAAGCTGTGCATCGCGGCACATTGGTAGCCGTTCGTTGTGGGCAAAAGTGGTTTTCGACAAACGGGACACTGCAGAATGAAGGTCATACGCACATCCTTGCCTGGGCACTGATCTCATTGGCGTATGAGGTATGAGTCAGGTTGCAAAAAATAAATTGGTGAAGGTACTCAACGATATAATTTACAGAAAATACTCGAAAACTGATGAACTCGCAAAAAGTCACGGGATGGCTAAGCAGGTAAGCGAGCCTGCGAGACTCCGAAAGGGCCGATATACAAGGAGCGGGGTGTTTTGTGAATGAGGCAATACATATGGTATGCCGAACGAACAAAAATGCCACGCAACGCAGTAGATCGGACTTTTTGCGACGCCATCAAAACTTATTCATCAACAAGATACAAGGGAACAGTCTCGCGATAATCGTTCCCTGAACGGAGCCGAAGGGATCAGGGAGTTGGTTACGAGTCGTGACTTTTTGCAAGACCATCATAAATAATATTTTTTATACATACTGCCTAGCTGTCCAGGAACAAAAAAGAGGTCAAACCGACGATCAATTCATCATACGATAAAAAAACAATTGGCGCTAACAACGAAATATGAATACAAAAGCACTCATGAATCAACACCAAGCAATCATCGCCCAAGAGCTGAAGATCAAGAGCGACCAAGTGGCGGCCGTGGCCTCCTTATTGGATGCCGGGGGCACGGTACCGTTTATCGCCCGCTACCGGAAAGAGGCCACCGGCCTGCTGGATGAGACCCAGATCACCGTGATCCGGGACCGGCTGCTGCAACTCGGGGAACTCGACAAACGGCGGCAGGCGATCATTGCCTCTTTAAGCGAACGCGAACTGCTGGAGCCAAAGCTGCGCCAGGCCCTCCTTGCTGCCGCCAATCTAACCGTCCTGGAAGACCTCTACCTTCCGCACCGCCCCAAGCGCAGGACAAAAAGCATCATTGCCAAGGAAAAGGGCCTGGAACCTCTGGCCCGGAGCATCTTTCAGCAAGACCAGAGGCCGCTCAACCCCGAACAGTTCATCGACCAGGAAAAAGATGTAACCACTGTTGACGAGGCCCTGGCCGGGGCCCGAGACATCATCGCCGAATGGATCAACGAAGATTCCGCAGCCAGGAGGGGACTGCGGCAGCTCTTTGCCGACAAGGGAGTGATAATCTCCAAGGTGGTCAAAAAGAACCAGGAGGCGGGCGCTAAATTCCGCGACTATTTCGACTGGCAGGAACCCGCTGCAAAGGCCCCCAGCCATCGCTTCCTTGCCATGCTGCGCGGCGAAAACGAAAAAGCGTTGACCCTTACGGTCCGTCCCGCCGAAGAGGCAGCCATTAATTTTCTGCAGAAAAGATATGTCAAAAGCGGCGGTGTCGCCTCTGCCCAAGTCGATCTTGCCGCTCAAGACAGTTACAAACGGCTCCTTGCCCCTTCGCTGGAAAACGAGCTGCGCACCCACCTCAAAGAACGCGCAGACCATGAGGCGATCAAGGTCTTTGTCGAAAACTTACGTGAACTGCTGCTTGCTGCGCCCTTGGGCCGGAAACGGGTAATGGCGCTCGACCCTGGCTTTCGGACCGGGGCCAAACTGGTCTGCCTGGATCAACAGGGGAAGCTGCTGCACTCCACTACCATCTTCCCGACCCTCTCTGCGGACAAAAGCCGGGATGCCGGAAAGATCGTCATCGAACTGTGCCGGAAATACCGGATCGAAGCTATTGCCATCGGTAACGGCACCGCCGGCAGGGAGACAGAGTCTTTTGTGCGGGGGTTGAACCTGACGCCTGAACTGATCATCACCATGGTCGATGAGAGCGGCGCCTCGATCTACTCCGCCTCGGAGACAGCCAGGACAGAATTCCCTGATCATGACCTTACTGTGCGCGGCTCGGTTTCCATTGGCCGCCGGTTGCAGGACCCCTTAGCCGAGCTGGTGAAGCTTGACCCCAAGGTCATCGGGGTCGGCCAATACCAGCACGACGTCAACCAAGCGGCCCTGAAGAAGAGCTTGGACGATACGGTGGCAAGCTGCGTCAACAGCGTGGGTGTGGAACTGAACACCGCCAGCGCCGAGCTGCTGGCCCACGTCTCCGGTTTAGGCCCGACCCTGGCCCAAAATATTATCATCTTTCGCAATGAGAACGGTCCATTTTCCAGCCGGGCCGAGCTGCGAAAGGTTCCCCGGCTAGGAGATAAGGCCTTTGAGCAGTGCGCTGGATTTTTACGAATTCAAGGTGCAACCAATCCGCTGGACGCAAGCGCCGTCCACCCCGAACGGTACCGGATCGTCGAACAGATGGCCAAGGATTGCGGCTGTAAGGTTATCGATCTGGTCGAACAACCGGAGCGCCGGCATCAAATCGAGATCAGCCGCTATATAGCCGAGTCGGTGGGATTGCCGACCTTACAGGATATCCTGGCTGAGCTAGCAAAGCCGGGCCGCGACCCACGATCGACCTTCTCTCAATTTGCCTTTAGCGAAGAGATCAACAGTATTGATGACCTGCAACCTGGCATGCGATTGCCCGGCCTGGTCACCAACGTGACCAAATTCGGGGCCTTCGTCGACATCGGCGTCCACCAGGACGGACTGATCCACATCAGCCAACTGGCCGACCGCTACGTTAAGGACCCGTCGGAGGTGGTTAAGGTCCGCCAGCAGGTGCTGGTCCGGGTCATTGAAGTTGACCCCCAGCGTAAAAGAATCGCTCTTTCGCTGAAAGATGGCTGAAACGCTGGCACTTCACCACGCGGCAGCGCCAAACAACTGTAAACTACTACTGCTCCCACAACACATCCAGTGACAACCATGAACAATGGCATGAATCGAAACGACATCAAACCAGGCCTGCGGGTGTTCATCATCCTCAAAGAGGACCAGCGCTCAGGGAAGCTCACCGAAGGAATCGTCAAAGATATCCTGACCAAGTCCCTCTCCCATCCCCATGGCATCAAGGTGCGGTTGAAAAACGGGGCAATCGGCCGGGTCCAAAAAAATGGAGAACAATAAATGGCTCAGCCATGGCGGGTAGTTGACAGCATTGAAACTGATGAAGGGCTGCTCGAACTGAGGCAGCGGGGTGAGACGGATTTCCTGCTCACCATCGACAGCCGGATACTGATGAACTCCTCGGCCAACAGGTCCGAGATTGTTTTGGCGGAGCTTGCCTGCGCGCCCCTGAAGAAGAGTGATGCTCCGAGGGTGTTGGTAGGTGGCCTGGGCATGGCCTTCACCCTCAAGGCGGCCCTTGACAATCTCCCGACCGATGCCGAAGTGGTGGTGGCGGAACTTAACCCGATCATGGTCACCTGGTGCCAAGGACCCATGGCCCCGTTAACCAACGGCGCTGTAGACGATCCGCGAGTGACGGTAGTGATTGCTGATGTTGCTAAAGTAATTGCTGATGCCGCAAAAAAGAGCGAAGGAGAGCGCTTTGACGCCATTATTCTTGATCTCTACGAAGGCCCCTATGAAGGGGATCAGGGCAGGGGCAACTATCTGTACGGCAAAAAGGCGCTTGAGTTAAGTCGGGCCGCATTGAAAGCTGATGGGGTGTTTGCCGTGTGGGCTGAGGATCCGGACCAAGCCTTTGAAAAACGGCTGCAGGCAGCCAGGTTCACCGTCAACCGGCAACGCCCGGGCCGGGGCGGACGAAGACATGTAGTTTATATCGCCAGGAAAATGACCAAGGAAGGATAACGTCCTATTGGAGAGTGCGGCAAGCCTGACCTTTAAGGTCTGATCAGATAAACATCGAAACGGCCCGTTTTGCCGATAATCGCCATACTTGGGGTGGGTCCGGTAATCGGTTCCGCCTTGATCGGTCGCTTCACCACCACCCGTTCCCTGGCGCAGGCAAGGGCTGCCGCGAGCAGTTTGGGAGCATCGGGGTCATCGCCGACCAGCAGCCGTAAGATCCGCATCTCTTTTTTCACCAGGGCGCTCTTGGTCCGGTGCGGATACATGGGATCGAGATAGACTACTTCCGGCCGCTGTTCCACGACCATTTCCCCTAACAGACTGCAACTGTCGCCAACCAGCAACCTAAGTCGATCATTGATAATAGCGCCGACTACCGGATCATCGTTTGCCCGGGTAAGACCATCGGCCACCAAGGCGGCGATAACCGGTGAACGCTCAATGAGAGTGACCCGGCACCCGAGACTGGCCAACACAAAAGCATCACGGGCAAGACCGCCGGTGGCGTCGACCACTGTCGGGCAACGGTTTCCTTTCAATCCCACAGCCCGGCCCAGTTCCTGTTTGCGGCCACCACCGTGCAAACGGCGGAAGGCCATCGCGCCACCGACAAAATCGACAAAGACGGGACCTGACCCTGACCCCTTGGCGGCGGATTGACGCAGTTCCAGGTGTTCGTGCGTCACCGTAAGCACCAAAGGAAAGCTCGCATCCATAGTTGAGGTCACCGGCAGCCCCAGCCGATCGGCCAATTCTTGGGCCCTGGCGCAGATAAACGGTATTTCCGGGCTTGCCGCCACGGCGATTACTGATGAATGAACCATCTGCACTTTTCCACTGAACTGCTGGTTTAAAATTGTTAGTAAGCCCCGACCATCCAATCAATCCTGTACCAATAATGGCAGCTCATTGCTCCCCTCACCAGATATCGTCTTTTCGACAAAAAGATTGTGCCGTGCCGCCTCAAAGATCGCCGCCACGGCCGGGTGCTTGATAATCCGCTCAACCGAGATGGCATAGTAACGCTCTTTCACCGCCTGCGTCCGGCCAACGATCTGGACCTGATGCTGCCGCAGTACCTCCTTCTCAATGACCGTCGGCGCCACAAAGACTCCATCCCCTTCCTGGCCAAAGACCATCATCAAAGCGCTATCGTCAAATTCAGCAGCAATCGCCGGCCTGATGCCGAGGGAAGAAAACCATCTCTCCAGCGCGCCTCTCAGGGCTGTCATCTCCATCGGCAGGAGCATGGGCGCCTCGTGAAGTGACAGAGGAAATCCCGCCCGCAGGCCACTGGCAAGTCTCTCCACTGCAAAGAATGTAATGCCACACTCACCGAGCAGATGGCTGTAAGCCTTGACGCTCAAACCTGCGCGCAGTGGTGAATCACTCAATACCACATCAATGGTATGCATCGCCAGCTCAGCCAGCAGAGCGCCCTCCTTATCCTCAAAACAAACCAACCTTACCCGTTCCGGCAATTGCATGGCCGGCTCCAGTAATCTGCGGACAATAAATTTGGGCAGTACATCGACCACCCCTGCCTTGAGCGATAAGGGGCCGGCCAGAGGTCGGCCCCGAACGGTGTCCATCATCTCCCGCCCCAAGGAAAATATCTCGTCGGCATAGCGATACACCAGGCGCCCAAGATCGGTTGGCTCCAGATTGCGGCCCACCCGCTGAAAGAGCTTCCCTCCCATCGCCTCCTCCAGCCTCCCCAATTGAGCGCTGACTGTTGACGGCGCCAACCTGAGACGCACACAGGCTGCCGTCAAGCTGCCCTCGCGCATTACGGTCCAAAAATACAACAGATGATGATAATTAAGCCACTCCATAATAAATACCCGTTTCGTAACTGCTCAGGTTATCGGTTTACGGTTGACAGTTGACGGTGATTGGGTCCTGCCAATGGCTAAGAACACACTGACATTGAGTATCATGCGATAATTTATGACAAACCATGATTCTTTTAACCGTAAACCGATAACTGATTACCGTTACCCTGTGTAGTTACCAAGTTTCGTTAATTTCGAATCATTCTAATCGTATTTTCTAATTGTTCAAACTGTTTTTGTGCAGTATCTTTTTCTTTGCCTCTTGATACTATTCACCAATGGTACCTGGTTATTATCCAAAGGGGTGTTAGGTTACGCTCCGCTCATCCAACCTACAAAAAACACACAAAAGGAACGCATCCATGAAAGAACTCATCGCCCGGCACTGGCACCACCTGCCAAGTGCCGAAGTAATTGAACTGCTGGAAGGAAATCAGGTTAAGGGGCTTGACCGGTTCGAGGTCGAGCATCGTCTTGCAGAGTTCGGACACAACACCATCAGCGCCCAAAAGGGAAAGGGCCCCTTGCTCCGTTTCCTGCTCCAATTTCACCAACCGCTGATTTATATCCTCATCATCTCGGGCGTGGTCACCGGCGCACTCGGGGAATGGGTAGATTCCGGGGTCATCTTTGGTGTGGTACTGGTCAACGCCATAGTCGGCTACATTCAAGAGGCCAAGGCGGTCAATGCCTTAGCAGCCCTGGCCCGGACCATGACCACCGAAGCCACGGTCCTGCGTCAGGGAGAGAAAAAACGCCTTCCGGCCACCGAGCTGGTGCCCGGCGACATTGTCTTCC
>VMSU01000128.1 GCA_013792005.1 Desulfobulbaceae bacterium | reverse complement strand
ATTTACCTGGATCGCGCCCGGATCTGGGTCAGATTTGGTTGCGCCGATTGAACAAAACCGCAGGCGTAGCAGCGCTACGTCGAGGATTTTGTGATTGAGGCGCGACCAAAGATGGCCCAAAGCCGGGATGCGTTATGGTAAATTGGTATTTTCCAAGTCCCTAAGCAAAATTCTTAGGTAAGAAAATCTGCTGGTACAAATTTTGAGCAAAACGATCGGTCATACTGGCTATATAGTCGCAAACCCGTCTAGCATGGGAGGAACTCGCAGCAAACCCGTTGATCTGTTGCTCGAAAAGCTCCTTATTTTCATAATAATAGGCAAACAACTCCTTAAGTATCTTGGATGCCTTCATAAATTCGGCATGAACCTGTTCCGAACGATAGACGTTGTGAAACAAAAAAGTCCGAAGCTGCTGCATGGTCGCGCCGATTTCAGGATCAACACCAAAAACCAGGCGCCCATCCTTAGGCGCCGTACCGACGATCACCCCCTGGATCATGGTCAGGTTCCGGCGCGAATGGGTGGCGCCGAGCACCTCGTTACATACCGGTGGAATATCATGCTCAGTAATGATTCCACTGCGGATCGCATCGTCCAAATCGTGGCTTAAGTAAGCAATGATATCGGCATAACGCACCACACAACCCTCAGCGGTTTCTGGCATGTCGTGAGTATTGGTGGGTATTACTTCGCCATACCCCTTGGAATGCTTGGCTATTCCGTCACGCACTTCATAACTCAAATTCAATCCCATCCCATCGTTCTCAAGGACATCGACCACCCGCAAACTCTGCACATAGTGATGAAAGCCGCCAGGTGCAAATTCCTTAAGCACCGTTTCTCCGGCATGCCCAAAGGGGGTGTGCCCCAAGTCGTGCGCCAAAGCAATGGCTTCAACCAAATCTTCGTTCAAACCAAGACCCCGGGCCAACGCCCGGCCAATCTCGGATACCTCCAGAGTATGAGTAAGACGGGTACGATAATGATCGCCGCTTGGCGCGAGAAAGACTTGAGTCTTATACTTCAGGCGTCGGAACGCCTTAGAATATACAATTCGATCACGATCACGCTGAAAGGCAGTCCGCAGGGAACAGCTATCCTCTTCCCTGATCCGTCCCTTGCTATTAGCGCTGAGACAGGCATATTCAGAGAGACAATTACGTTCGTTCTGCTCTATTCTTTCACGGATCAGCATAAAATTAGATGATAGCCCAACCTGAAAAAATCCTTGTCGCCGCAACCACGGACGGCTATCCTTGATCAATGGCAATTTCTTTCAAACTAAAGAGCATCAGGAGAACTTCAGCACTCCTGTGCAACCCAAACAAAAAGTACGCAGCAGCCCTATGCAGGTCACTGTATCATCTACCGCCTGTATTAATTGGACTGTTGGCCGCCACTTGTCAATACTATTCTTATTGAATCCGGAAAAATACCATGCCGAGCAGACACCTCGACTTCATGAAAAAGGCCCTCACCGAGGCAGATAATGCCCTAAAAAATGGGGAATTCCCCGTCGGTTGCGTCATGGTTCATAACCAGAAGATCATCGCCTGCGGTAGAAGGCAGAACAGCGGAGCCAACCCCAGTCAACCAGTCAACGAGATTGACCATGCCGAGATCATGGCCTTGCGCGAACTTCTCACTCTCTCCCCCCAGATAAACTTAGCAGAAGTCACGGTTTACGCCACTCTCGAGCCCTGCCTGATGTGCTACGCCACTCTTTTGATCAGCGGCATCCGCACCATCGTCTATGCTTACGAGGATGCCATGGGCGGAGGGACCATGCTCCGCCTTGACCAACTCCCTCCCCTCTACCAGGGAATGAAAATTACGATTATCCCCCACATCATGCGAGAAGAGAGCCTGTCGCTATTTAAACAATTTTTTTCCAGCGGTCAAAACGCCTATCTCAAAGACACACTGCTGGCCGCGTACACTTTAGAACAGCGATAACGCCCACCAACGGCTTTCACCCGATTTAAATTCTCAACAAAAGGATCCCATGACCAGACAACTTCAACAACGCACCCTCGCCTTCCAGGACAACGAACGAAATGTTTTCTTCCACATTCTGACCGCCTGCAACCTCTCCTGCCGCCACTGCTACATCAATCCCTCTCAGCATGGCAGCGCAACCCTGCCGGAAACAACAATCAACGCATGGCTCAAGCTCTTCGCATCTCCCGAAAAAAAGACCAACCTCATCCTCCTTGGCGGCGAACCGACCCTGCACCCGGCCCTACCTTCGGTGATCAAGACCGCACGGGCACTAGGCTACCATTCCGTTACCGTTGACACCAACGGTTTCTTGCATCATGACCTGCTCAACCACATCACCCCGGACGAAGCGGTTTTAAGTTTCAGCCTGGATGGCCCCACCCCTGAAATTAATGATCCCCTACGAGGCCACGGTGTCTTTGCTACCTGCACCCAGAACCTGGCTAAAGCGGTTGCCATGGGGTTTGAAGTCAGTGTTATCTACACGGTGAGCGCAATGAATATCGCTCACCTTGCCGATATGCCTCGCCTACTTGCAGAACTCGGGGTCCATCATTTCTTCATTCAGATCATCGGCCTGCGCGGCAACTCGGCCCAGGCCAGCGACCAACCCCTGCAAATAAGCCATAAGCAATGGCTGACAACAGTCCCTAAAGTCGCCATGGCTGCCGCGCAACTCGGTCTCCATGTGATCTATCCCAAAGTCTTTTTAGGGCCGGGGGAGGCCTTTGCCTGCGCTGGCAACGTTGCCGAGAACTTCTTCATCTTCCCCAACGGTCGGGTCTATTGCTGCCCGTTATGCGAAGATTTCCCAATCCACTCTTACCAAATCGAAGACAACGCCCTGCATCTGCGCTCTGGACTGATCGAAAAAAATTTCTTCTCCCTCCAGATCCCCGAGGGCTGCGTAATGAATAAACTGCTGCAACCAGGGAGTATTGCCTATCACGCGGACGGCCAACCACATCACCGCATCTCGTGCTGCCTGTTGAAACAGGAGATCGTTGATCCTGACACATCAAAAAGCGATATCGCTTAGCAATAATTCAAATCTACTACTCAAGGCTAAACAAAAAGGAGAAGAAAAGCGCCCGACTTACTCCTCAAATACTTCCGGGGTATGGCGGACTATTTCGGCATTGACCAGATAGATCACGTCCTCGGCGATATTGCAGGCATGATCGGCAATCCGCTCCAAATGCCTGCCGACAGAGACAGCATGAAGTAAGGCGTTGACCCGCTCAGGCTGGGCATGAATAAACATCTCTTTAACGCGGCCATACATATTGCGATTGATGGTGTCGACCTCTTCATCCTGCGAACGGACCTTAAAGGCCAATCGAACATCAAGGTTGACCAAGGCATCAATACTCTTGGTCAGCATCCGCTCCACTTTAGTCGACATCTCCACCGCATCAAAAGGCAACTCCATAGGCTCCTGCCCATTGAGAAAGACACTGCGCTCGGCGATATTGACCGCCAAATCACCAACCCGCTCCAAGTCACTGTTGATCTTCAATACAGCGATAATAAAACGTAGATCGATGGCCACCGGCTGATGGAGGGCCAAAACCTTCAAGCAGTCTTCCTCAATCTCCACCTCCATGTTGTCTATATCATGATCGGCGGCAATAACCGCCTCAGCCATCGCCATATCCCTCCTGATGAGTGACAGCGTAGCCTTATAGACACGATCCTCAACTTCACCACCCATGGTAACAATCTTATTTTTCAGGGACTCGATCTCCCGCTGCAGATGTCTTGGCATAGCATATTCTCCTATTATCCCAAATTACTTACATCAAGATATCTCGATCTAAGGCAAACAACTGATTTGAAAATCAAGATCCATTAAGACCCACATTACCATCGGTTGCTGCTCCAATCCGGTGAAATTTACCAGAGACGACCTGAGCAACATAAAGCAACAGACATTTCAGCCCTTATACCTCTTAAACAGCAGCTTCTCGAAGCCTGGCAACCTCGGGATCTTCCAGATAGTCATCATAGTTCGTCATCCGATCAATGGAACCATTCCGGGTAATTTCAACAATCCGGTTGGCCACGGTCGAGACGAACTCATGATCATGCGAAGAAAAAAGGATCACTTCCGGGTAGGCAATCAGGCCATTATTCAACGCTGTAATGGACTCCAAATCCAGATGGTTCGTCGGTTCGTCCAGGATCAGGGCATTGGCTCCAACCAGCATCATCCGCGACAGCATACACCGCACTCGCTCCCCTCCCGACAAAGAGCTAGTCTTCTTCAGAGCCTCTTCACCAGAGAAGAGCATCCGCCCCAAAAAACCACGGACAAAGGTTTCATCATCGGAACCAGGGGGGGCAAACCGCCGAAGCCACTCAATCAGATTCTGATCAGTGTTGAAAAAATCACTGTTGTCCTTGGGGAAATATGAGTGAGTCATGGTCACTCCCCAGCGGAACGTGCCAGCATCAGGAGCCATTTCTCCGACCAGAATCTGAAACAGAGTGGTCTTGGCCAAGCCATTGCTGCCGGCAAAGGCAATCTTGTCACCCTTATTGACGGTAAGGGAAAAATCACGCAACACCGGCTCGCCGTCAATCGTCTTACTGATACGGTCGATATTGAGGATAATATCACCGCAGGGCCGCTCAGCCTTAAAGAAAACATACGGGTATTTCCGCGAAGAGGCGGGCAGGTCCTCAATGTTAAGCTTATCGAGAAGCTTCTTCCGCGAAGTGGCTTGCTTAGACTTAGAGGCATTGGCCGAGAAGCGCAGTATAAACTCCTTCAACTCGTTGGCCCGATCGGTCAACTTCCGGTTTTCATTCTGCCGCTGCTTGATGTTAAGCTGACTGGCATGGTACCAAAAATCATAATTTCCCACATAAACCTGAATACGACCGAAATCGATATCGGCAATGTGAGTGCAGACCTGATTCAAGAAGTGACGGTCATGGGAAACAATGATTACCGTATTTTGGAAGCGGAACAAAAAATCAGCCAGCCAATTGATCGTCTTGACATCGAGATGGTTGGTCGGCTCATCCAGCAGAAGAATATCGGGATTTCCAAACAGTGACTGGGCCAACAACACCCGGACCTTGTCCGTGTCTTCCAACTCCTTCATTTTTTTCTGACGCAGCTCTTCGGAGATACCAAGTCCGGAGAGCAGGACTGCGGCATCGCTTTCCGCATCGTATCCGTTCATCTCGCCAAATTCTATCTCAAGGTCACCAACACGGATACCATCGGCCTCCGAGAGTTCCGGCATGGCGTAGATTTTTTCACGCTCGATCATAACCTCATACAGGCGCGCATGGCCCATAATAACGGTATGGATCACCGATTCTTCGTCAAATGCAAAGTGATCCTGTCGCAGCATGGCAACCCGCTCTCCTGTGCCAATGGCGACATCCCCATGATCCGGCTCCTTTTCGCCTGACAAGATTTTGAGAAATGTTGACTTGCCGGCGCCATTGGCGCCAATCAATCCGTAACAATTGCCAGGGGTGAATTTAATGTTTACGTCTTTAAAAATTACGCGCTTACCATAGGCAAGAGAGACGTTAATGGCGCTGATCATCGAGAACTATTCCTTATGAAATTGTGAGGAGAACCTGTCTTCGTCGTACAATACGGTGTAACGACTGACCTCGGGGGACATAAAAAAACCACAGGTCATATTCCTGTGGTCAAGGGGACGGCTTTTTTTATAGCACCATCACTCTCTTCAAGCAATGTTTTTCCGTGGGGACAATGCCTGCCAGAATACACGGCACCACTGATCTCGGCAACAGATCCGCATCGGCACAACTTGAGTCATCAAGGGGTGAAGTACTTGAGTAAGTCGCCATAGCCTTCTTCTGCCATGCGCTCTACCGAGACAAAACGGAGAGCGGCTGAGTTGATGCAATAACGAAGACCAGTCGTGGCTGGGCCATCATTAAAGACATGGCCAAGATGAGAATTAGCCTTCTTACTGCGAACCTCTGTGCGAACCGAAAACCAACTCCGATCCTGGTGTTCAATGACCGTGTCATCGGATAGGGGCTTGCTGAAACTGGGCCAACCCGTTCCCGAATCATACTTGTCCACAGACAGAAACAGCGGCTCTCCAGAGACGACATCGACATACACTCCAGCTTTTTTGTTATCCCAGTACTCGTTATCAAAGGCAGGTTCAGTCCCATCCTCCTGGGTAACCCGATACTGCATGGGAGAAAGCCGTTTTTTCAGATCGGCGGCAGGAGCAGCCGCTGCGTTGGCCTCAGCAGACCAGATCTTTTCCAAAAACTGATCACGACCTGAGCCATTCCGGTAAAACCGATAACGGAGAGGATTTTTTTTATAATAATCCTGATGGTACTCTTCCGCCGGATAAAATGGGCTCGCTGCCATAATTTTAGTCACAATCGACTTACTGAATCGGCCACTTTTCGCAAGTTCATCCTTGGATCGTTCGGCCTCCTGACGCTGGGACTCGCTATGAAAAAAAATTGCACTGGTGTAGGACAGGCCCCGGTCGACAAACTGACCATCGGGATCGGTAGGATCCACCTGACGCCAGAAAAGGTCAAGCAACTGCGGATACGACACTATTGCCGGATCAAAAGCTACCTGAACCACCTCAAGATGCCCACCCACGGCATACGTCTCGTAATTGGGCTTAGCCGTCGAACCTCCAGAGTATCCTGAAGTGACCGAAATAACACCTGGGAGCGCCTCGAAGGGTTTCTCCATACACCAAAAACACCCCCCCGCGAATGTCGCGGTTTCAACTGTCCGCGCTTCTGCCGGAAAAGATGCCAGAGCACAGCCAAAAATGAAGATAACACTTAACCAGAAAGTTAATGTTTGCATGACATATTCTCCAGTGATGACGGTTTATTCTGATGGCACGTCCTGATCTGTTTCTTCCCGCCAACCGGTATAGACGCTGATATTACTGTCAATCCGGGACCAATTTGATCGCCGCTCACAACCTCTTCTCTTGCGACGATGGGCGCGCCCCCGCCGTTCACGGCCTCCATTATCAAAATAATCCAGTGAATAGGATCGTCGGCGATCACTTCCGGATCGTCGATCACAGCAACGACGATAAATTCTCACAGAGATTAACTCCTCCACCAAAAGAGGGGAATTATAATTACCCCAATTGACGGTGATCAGTTATCGATTTACGGTTAACTGACAACCTGAACAATTGCGGGCAATTACGCTATGGCACGGCCAACCAAAGCTCCCACCTCATAAAGCCCGCCTAAGGGGATGGCCAGAAGAATCGCGGAAAAAGGATCCCCTGCCGCCAGGACAAATGCCAGCCCGAGAAGACCTAAATAAAAGTACAGGCGCTTCTGAACAAAATGATCCACACCGACCAGACCGGTTTTAACAGCGGCGGCCATCAAAAAAGGGATCTCGAAGGCTAAGCCGAAGGCCAATCCCGTTCGGGCTATAAAGGTCAAATATTCCCCGAACTTAGGCATAGGCGTCAGGTCTGCCCGCGCGAAACCCATCAGAAAAGAGAGCGCCCGGGGCAGGACAATCCAATAAGCAAAAGCGGCGCCAGCCAGAAAAAGAAGGCTTGCAAGCAGAACCACAGTAAATACTGCGGATTTTTCATGGGCATGGAGGCCGGGAGAGACAAATCGCCATGCCTGATGGATAAGGATCGGGGAGCTGGCTGTGATTCCCACCAATACCGCCAGTTTCATATAGGAGAAAAAAGCTTCCGTCAAATTGGTATAAACCAAGTGGGTCAACTCGGGGCTGACCCGCAACAGCGGGGCAATGAAGAACTCGGATAAGGGTTCGGCAAAGGCGTAAGCAACACTGCTGCACACCACGATTGCCACCATGGAGACTAGCACCCGACGGCGAAGTTCTTTAAGGTGAGAGCCGCAGTGATCAAAGAGTGACAGCATCATCGCGGATTCCCTTGGACAAGGCGTCTTCAGACACAGAGGATGCTTGTGCTTCTGGGCCAGAGGACTCCCCCGCGTGATCAAAGGACCTCATAGGCGTGGCAAGGGGAGTAAATTCGGCAATCTGTGGCCGCTCGGGCGTGACCTTCTCCCAGGCGGGTTTGTCGTCTTCGTCCTGAAGGCTGTCTTTCAGGGCATTGGTAGCCCGTTTCAATTCAATCACCTGCCGGGCCAGCGTTTTGGCGAGTTCAGGTAATTTCTCCGGGCCCACGACAATAAGCGCGACCGCCATGATCAAGATCAACTCAGGAAGACCGATTCCAAACATGTTTATGAGCCTATCGGGAGGATAAGGAGAAAAACGACACACTGTAGTATGAGAGAAAGCTACGGCATTTGAGTCCCAGTGTCAAGCGCCTTGATAGATTGACATTTAGGACAGCTTTGACTATTATGCCCGGCGCAGAGTAAGCTCAGAGCAGAACAGCCACGCCGACCAGTGGCCATAACTGAAAGTAAAGAACACAACACCTGGAGCAACCAACACCATGGCCAATGTGGTAATTATAGGCACCCAATGGGGTGACGAGGGAAAAGGAAAGATCGTCGATCTGTTGACAGGTTATGCCGATTACGTTGTCCGTTTTCAGGGGGGCAACAACGCTGGCCACACTTTAGTCGTCGAGGGGAAAAAATTTGTCTTCCACCTGATTCCATCCGGCATTCTTTACGAAAATAAGAAATGCTTCATTGGCAACGGTGTGGTCCTTGACCCCGGTGTCCTCTTACAGGAAATGCACAGCCTAGACGCCAACGGAATGCGGGTTACTCCACAGCGACTGGCTATCAGTGAAAACTGCCATCTAATCATGCCATACCACAGGATGCTGGATCAAGCGTCAGAGGCCGGGATGCAGCAGGGGAAAAAAATCGGCACAACCGGACGGGGAATCGGACCTTGTTATGGCGATAAGATCCTGCGCAAGGGGATCAAACTTGGTGAACTTCGGGACAGCGACCTCTTCCGCGACAAACTTAAAGACAACCTTGCCGAAAAGAAATCATCCCTGGGAGACGCCGCCTCGCCACTGGACCTGGAGGCGATTTATGCCGAGTTCATGGGTTACGCAGAACAACTCGCTCCCTACATTGACAACGTCTCCGTGGCTCTCGACCTGGGACGAAAGGCCGGCAAGCACATTTTGTTTGAGGGCGCTCAAGGAACACAGCTGGACATCGATCACGGGACCTATCCCTTTGTCACCTCATCAAACACAGTAGCGGGCAACGCCTGCACTGGCTCCGGTTTTGGCCCATCCCACATCGACGCTGTAATTGGAATCCTCAAAGCGTATACCACCAGGGTTGGCGAGGGCCCCTTCCCAACCGAACTGTTTGATACGACAGGGGATCAACTCCAAGAAAAAGGCGGGGAGTTCGGCGCCACTACCGGCCGAAAACGTCGCTGTGGATGGCTGGATGCGGTCATTGCTCAAGAGGCGGTTCGCTTAAACGGCGTCACCGGTCTGGCCATCACCAAACTTGATGTCTTAAGCGGCCAGAAGACATTAAAAATTGCCACTTCCTACGAGGCAGATGGCAATCGTTATACTGCCATGCCCGGAAACATCCGAGTCACCAGTCGACTGAACCCCCTGTACGAAGAGGTTCAAGGCTGGCAGGAGGAAATTGATCAGGCAGTGAACGTGGATGACCTCCCCCAGAAAGCCCGGGACTATATCAAACGCATTGAAGACCTGACCGAGATACCCGCGTATATCGTCTCCGTCGGACCAGGCCGCGAGCAGACCATGCTCCTGAAAAATCCCTTTCAGAACTAACCCCCCTCGGCAATGCTAACGGCGGACGTAACGTGAGCCAACTATCACATCCGTCATATCAACAGCCGCTTGAGCCAGCATATTAACCAGGACCGGCGCTCCTGCCGGTCGTTTAATTGAAGGTGAACCCAGAGCAGCGGACAACCGGCTGACCAAGTCAGTCTGAGGATAATCGTACGGCTGATCCATTGCCTGCCCGATATGCCACACGGTCGCCCCTGTATTGACACTCAACATCCTAACCGTCAAGTCGAGGCGAGCCCCTCCTAATTCTGTCCCCTCCACCGCATAATTGATTTTTCCAACCAGGACCAGATCAATCCCCGCCAAACGTCCTGCAGCCAAGGCCTCGGAGAAGTCCCCATAAGCGGCCGGCAATACTTTGACCACCGGAAAGGCAGCCTTACCCAAAAGCACATCCTGATAAAGCGCAGCAATCTGCTGCCCAAACTTCGGATCCTTGCCCTCTGGCAACAAAAAGGGCAGTACTCCCACTGTGGCATGACTATAGGTTTCTGCCATCAAAGGATGAATATACACAACAGGCACCCCTTTTTTTACCCTAACCTCTGAGGAGGCTTGTCGCTCTACCGCCGTTGCGCATCCAGTAATCCACACCACGGTAACAAGCCAGAGCGCTATAGTAGAAACTCGTCGTATCTTTAATAGTAAAATCATCGCTCATACCCCGACACCGGTCCATCAACCAACCCGACATCATCCGCCAGCATATAGTTAATCGCAGCGCTTCGCTCTAATTCCATCCCGGCAACACTCAGCACCTCCTGGGATCGGACATCCAACAGCTTAACATTGATGATCACTGTCTTCGGCGTTAAGGAATAAGTTCCTGCAACAATGGCATTAGCTTCATACTGCTGCGCCAGCCGGGCGGCATCACGACTCAAGACCATCTCTCCATTTTTGGCCTGGATCATAATATTAGCAACCTTTCGCAATTCCACCACCCCATAGCCATGTTGAAACAACTGAGTGGCCAATGATTCACTCATAGTCCTGCCAAATGTAGATGTCTGCCGCAGGTCATCAAGATTGACCAGGGTGGTAAAAATCAGCCTGCCGCCACTGTTTCCCTCTCTGCGGTTGACACGAAGCTGCCTGGACAACTCCTCACTTATGCCAAAAAAATCCGGACTTACCTCAACAACAGGCTGTGAAACTCCAGAAGGACCACCGCATCCACTAATGGCGAAAATCATAACAAAGACGGCCCAAATTACCTGAATGCCCCTGCATCGCCAAAATATTGACACCATATTCCTTAAGTTCACCGGAGCCCCTCCCACGTTGCCGCTCACCGTTTTGCCTCGATAACAGCCACAGCCTTGTCCTGACCTTTTGCAGCCAGTGCCTTAAGTTCTGGACTAACCGCTATCCTGTTGACAATTGCAAATTGCTCCCTTGCTAACTCAAAACGGCCTGCCTCCATAAATTTCAGCGCATGAGCGTAGCGCTCCTCGGCATATTTCTCCATCCCCCGGTCTGAGTTGGTTGTCAGATATGTCCCGCAGCTCACGACAGCCAGCGACACCATGATGACCACCACGGAAACCATGCCATGAATAAAGGAAATCCGGCGTCGCATGCTAGTTCACTGCCTCAACCGAAACCAATCCCCCGCGCCGGGCCGGAGCTGACTCATCCTTCAGCATTCGGAGGGTAAGCTCATCCAGCGCAAAGGTCAGATTCGCGTGAGAGAGAACCATGCCATCTCTATTACGCAGCACCCTGGCATTAATCAGGATCTGCCCGTTGGCATAGGAGTAAGTTCCAACCACCATCGCCTGAGATCCAAGCTCAGAACTTAATTCATTCATATCTCGAGAAAGTCCATATTCACCTAAATATTCGTGCACCATTAAACCCTTCGCCTTACGAACATCGATCACCTCTATGCCGGCAGCTTGAAATTCACCGATCATTTGCTCGCCCAAGTAACGTCCCAAGGATGAGGTTTTATATAGATTATTTAAATTGACGAAACTGTTAACAGTAAGCACATAACCATCGACAACATCTTCCTGCCCATTAACAATGAGTTGCTGCGCCAACTCCCGAGTCCTTGACCTAAGCTCCTCCGCCTCAGCCGCAGGAAATTGATGCCCTGGGTCAGACTCACGCCTGATAGCAAAAAAAGAGAAATAATCCCAAATCCTCTTTTCTTCAGAAGGTTCCGCCGCCCTAGACGTTCGAAACTGATAATCAGGTCGCGAGTGTTGAGTAGAAGATCCACCAAAGATCCCTCCGGCCAAGACCCCAGCGCCTCCAGTATTAATCAGAGCCATGCTCGTCAACAAAAAAACAAGGACTACTCTTGTGTTATTAAGCATCACTCCTCCTTATTCATGGCCTGACCATCGGCTCAGCGGGATAAACTACGGCCTCATAGCGTTCAACACCTACATCTGACCAGTACGCCTGCCACAGATCAGTGCCAGTCGAAATGCCGCCCCCACCTGCACTGCAAGAGGTTACCAGCGCCATTACCATCATAAACACGACTAATTTAGCCATAGATCATCCTGTCATTATTTTGACGTGGAATTTTTTTCCTCATACTGAAAACCACCGAACTAGCCAGTTATTGCTAAACATTGAACACTATTTCTAAACCCAATCCCTATCCTGGTAATATTTTATTGCAGAATACGTGCCATTCAACCTCACACACCCTGACTCAATTCTCGTTAAGTTAAGAGTAATCAGCCAACCGAGGGGATATTGGCAAAAAAATATTGCCAAAAAAAAATTTCTTATTATATTACAACAGTTTTAGTCTGGGATGTTTTTCGCTCGGGAGACATCTTGCCTATCATAGAACCAGACACACAGAATCCACATGGCAGAAACGCCTTACTGGATCAAAATAGCGTTTTTGGGGCATTGATCACAATTATCGCGAAAGGAGCATAGCACATGGCACGCATAACGGTTGAAGATTGTCTCAAACAAGTCGGCAGTGAAAACAGATTCGCCCTGATCCACCTGGCCCTTGCCAGACTGCATCAACACCGGACCGGGATGCCCTATCTGGTTGAAGGAAAAAACAAAGAGGTTGTCATGACCCTACGGGAAATTGCCGCGGGAAAAGTGACCGCCGAAAGCATCAAACAACTTGCAGAAAAAGCAAAGCAAAAAGCCAAGGAGGAAGTGGCCAGCCCCGAGGATGATACGGCCGCTAAGTGATATGAGCTATTACGAGACGTTGGGAGTTTCCTCCTCAGCCTCTGCAGAAGAGATCAAAAAAGGCTATCGCAAGATGGCCATGAAGTATCACCCCGACCGCAACCCCGGTGACAAAGCGGCTGAAGATAAGTTCAAAGCAGCAGCCGAGGCTTACGAGGTTCTGGGAGACCCAGAAAAGCGCCAAATTTATGACCGTTACGGCAAAGAAGGTCTGACAAATCGGGGCTATCATGGACCGGGCAATGCCGAAGATATCTTTTCAAATTTTGGCGACATCTTTGAAGACCTCTTTGGGTTTGGCGGTGGCGGCCAGCGCAGACAAAAAAATGGCCCCATTCCCGGTTCGGATCTTCGTTATGACCTGTCAATTTCTTTCATGGAAGCAATTCACGGGGTTAACAAAGAGATCGACATCACCAAACCAGAAACATGCTGGACCTGTGAAGGGACAGGGCTTCGCCCAGGTTATCAGAGCAAGACCTGTTCGTCGTGCAATGGTCGAGGACAAGTCCTGCGAGCGCAAGGCTTCTTTCGGCTGAGCACAACCTGCCCGCAATGCCAAGGAGCCGGAGAAATCATCACCGACCCATGCCAGGATTGTGGCGGCAACGGACTGATCAACAAAAAGAAAAAAGTATCTCTCAAGATCCCGGCAGGAGTGGATACCGGCGCCAGGATGCGCTTACAAGGCGAGGGACAGGGCGGAAGGAAGGGTGGCCACGCAGGCGACCTCTATGTCATCCTTCATGTCGACGCCCATGAACTCTTTGAGAGAAACGGCGAGGATATTTTTTACACCCTCCCTATCTCCATGGTTCAAGCGACACTAGGGGCTACGATCGACATCCTCACTGTTCACGGAACAAAACCCATCGCTATCGCCAAGGGAACACAGACAAACGATACCTTCACCCTCAAAGGTGAAGGCGTTCCCAGCCTCAGGGGTCATGGCCGCGGCAACATGACAGTCATTTTCAAAGTGCTTACCCCTACCGGCCTCACTAAAAAGCAGGAAGAACTGTTGCGGGAGTTTGCCGGGGATGAGGAAAATGATCAAAAAAATAAACCCGAGGAAGAAGGGTTTTTTCAGAAACTTTTCCACTGAGTTAGCCTGCACACATCCATGACAGACAATCGCACCAATCTCCGCCTCTCTCATTTTGATCAGGCCGGAAATGCCATCATGGTGGATGTATCGGCAAAAGAGGATACCTTCCGCGAAGCGGTAGCATCCGGGCGTATTGTTATGTCGCAAGCTGTATATGCGATGGTGCGCAATGGAGAGATTGCAAAAGGTGATGTCCTAGGTGTTGCCCGTCTGGCCGGAATCATGGCTGCAAAAAAGGTGGATCAACTGATCCCCCTGGCGCACCCCTTAAACATCACCAAAGCCGAAATCAATTTTAATTTTGATGACTCCAGTTCAGCTATTACCATTTCAGCCATAGTCAAGATTACCGGCAAGACAGGAGTTGAGATGGAAGCGCTGACCGCTGTCAGCATTGCAGCATTAACCATCTACGATATGTGCAAGGCGGCAGACAAGGGAATGGTCATCAGTGAAATCAAGCTTGTGAAAAAAACTGGCGGAAAAAGCGGGACATTTCACGCCGACCCATGATAGATTAATAATTACGATTACTTCATCCCGCTTGGAGGATAAGATTGATATGGAAAGAGAAAAGTTACAGTATTTCAGAAGGAAACTGGAAGAGATGAGCGCCGAACTTTTATCAGAGGCCGACAAAACACTCTCAGACATGACGGTCCAAAGCGATAACTACCCTGACCCAACTGATCGAGCATCTGCCGAGTCGGACCGCAGCTTTGAACTCCGGATTCGTGATCGTGAGAGAAAGCTTCAAGCCAAGATCAAGGAAGCCATCTTGCGGATTGACGACGAGAGCTATGGTATCTGCGAAGCTTGTGGTGATGATATCACTACAGAAAGATTGGACGCACGTCCTGTGACCACTCTTTGCATCGAGTGCAAAACCAAGCAGGAAGACCACGAAAAAGCCCATGCAGGTTGATCTTGCTGCGCACTGACTCTTCCCCACTAAACAAATATGCCTGAACTTCGCAAAGACCCTATCCTTGGCCGATGGATAATAATTTCCAAGGAACGGGGCAAGAGGCCCACCGACTTTATTGTCGAACCGACAAACACCAGGGGCGGGTTCTGCCCCCTCTGTCCCGGCAACGAAAAGACCACTCCGGCTGAAGTGCTACGCTACGGCACTCCACAGGCGTCCAATTCACCGGGCTGGAACCTGCGGGTGGTACCCAACAAATACCCGGCCTTGGTTATTGAAGGGAACCTTGATAAGGCCGGCGAGGGGCTTTACGACAAGATGAACGGGATCGGGGCTCATGAAGTCATCATTGAGACCCCGAACCATGAGGAATCTTTTACCTACTTGTCTGTAGACCGTATGGCCCAAGTCTTCTTTGCCTTCCGTGACCGGTTGATTGACCTGGCCTACGATCCCAGGTTCCGGTATGTGATGGTTTTTAAAAACTTTGGGCGTGCCGCTGGGGCATCACTGGAACACTCCCACTCCCAACTCGTCGCCCTACCCATCCTCCCACGGATGATTGTCTCAGAATTAGAGGGTAGCCTTGCCTACTATAAGTACAAGGAACGCTGCATATTCTGTGACATTATCAACCAGGAACGCCGCGACCAAGTTAGGATCGTCTGCGAAAATGAGCGATTCATCGCCATTGCACCATTCGCCCCCCGTTCACCATTTGAAATGTGGATACTTCCTACCCAGCACTTGTCCTCCTATATTTCAATGGACAATCGCTCATACGAACTTCTGGCATCTATTTTTTCTGAGGCACTGCGCCGGCTAGACGCATGCATCCCCAACGCGCCATATAATTTCGTCCTGCATACCTCCCCGTTGCGATCAGAACCCCTGGATCATTTTCACTGGCATTTTGAAATCGTACCAAAATTGACCCAGATTGCCGGATTTGAATGGGGTTCAGGGTTTTATATTAACCCCACCCCCCCGGAAGAGGCAGCAAAATATCTTCGAGAAGTAACCCTCGGCTGAGCCAACCCTGACCAAACGAATCCTGTGTCACACCCACACCTCCTGTCGCTTGCACACTAAGACAGAGGGGCAAGACAAACTGAATGCTCACCGTAAACAAGATATCCCTTCATATTTTTTGTTGATCACATAGGCCACCCCAAAAGGCCTCAACTCCTCCAAGAGAGAAACGCCATGAACAACATTCTACTTGTTGACGACGAAGATTCTATCCACCTGTTATACCGCGAAGAATTAGAAGATGATGGGTATACAGTCCATTCCGCTTTCACCGGCCAGGAGGCCCTGACCAAACTAACCCAAATCGACGTTGACCTTGTCATTCTTGACATCAACATGCCGGGCATGAACGGTCTTGAGGCCCTTCGCCGTATCAAAGAGATCAATCCCACACTGCCAGTTATTTTAAGTTCGGCATATCAGGAATTTAAACAGGACTTATCTTCCTGGGCATCAGATGAATATCTGGTCAAATCTGCCAATCTCGACGAACTCAAAGCTGCAGTAAAACGGCACCTGCCTCTGAAATGAAGGACATCCAGAACCAACCCGATTTCAGACGAATTAACATTCAAAAGGTTGGAGTCAAAAACATCATTTATCCACTTACCGTTCTAGACAAAAAAAACGGTACCCAGAAGACTGTTGCCACGGTCAATATGTACGTCAATCTGCCCCATCATTTCAAGGGCACCCACATGAGCCGGTTCATTGAGATACTGAGCCGTTTTCATGGAGAAATCCATCTCAAGAATTTCCACATAATTCTCGCAGCCATGAAAGAAAGCCTTCAGGCAGAAGCTGCGCATTTGGAAATCGAGTTCCCCTATTTCCTGAAAAAGACATCAACAGAAGTGGCAACGACAGTTGAATATCAATGTGCAATGCATGGATCACTTGAAACCAAGGACGATCTGGTGCTGACGGTTCGGGTGCCTATTTATCCACCCAGCCCAACTCAGACTGCCTACGGCCTGCCCAAGTCATTAGGACACTGGGGAGTTGCCTCTGTCAGCGTCCGCCTGCTGCACTTCATCTGGATTGAAGATTTAATCGGCATGGTAGAGGGGGTCACCAACCACAACCTGTGCTGGGCGGATTGCAACTCTCTCGAGGCTGGTGAACGATTGGAACTGGAAGGAATTACCAAGGCACTGGGCAAGACATTGCAGAAAAATAAAGCAATACGCTGGTTTGAACTCCGCATCATAAACTATTCCGAGGGCTGCAACACTTTCACCTCCCTGAATTGGCCTGACGATGATGAATTACGCCGATAAATGCGACTCAGGTCTTTCCTGAGCCCCCCGTCAACCGATTTTTGATCACCCAATACAGCCAATCGGCCTGTTTATCGGAAAAATTTTTGCGCTTCTGCTCGATAAAGGTCTTTAATGCCTCTACTGATGTAAAGTTCACCGAATAGAATCCCTTGGTATAGGCACCGTGTCCAAGGAGAGAGATTTTATCTTTGCCTTCAACGCCTAATATCAAATCATGATTTGAATATGCAGTTGTTCCGTTAATCTCCTTTACCGTGCCATGCAACTCCTTATCAATATATTGGTATGACGCCCATCCTACCACCAACAGCAACACAATGGCGACAGAGGTGGCGATTTTAGCAGCACGGCCATAGACTTGGGGATTGAAAATATCATTGGCAGAAAAGGGAATAAGACTGGCGATTGCTGCCGAGATATCATTTTCCCTGGCCAGCATGGGCTTGACCACCATCCCTGTATAATTTTCAATGTCAGAAATCGCCACATTATCAGAGGGGTCCATCATGGCGATGTTCAAAATATTATTACTCCCCTTGCTCACAGGCAGGACAGTATATTTACGACAAAGATACCTTGGCAGCACTGCTGCAACATCTTTAGAGAATTCATTCTCAATGGTAATTATCGGTACCGCCATTTGCTGGGAAAGCACATCAAGTAGCTGATCACCGCTGATTACCCCCATCTTCAGCAGAATATAACCTAGTCTCCGGTTACCGCCGACTTGAACTCTGAGCCCCTCGTCAACCTTATCCTGAGTAGTAAGGCCATTGTCAACCAAGATTTCTCCAAGTCTTTTCTGCATTGCTCTCTCCTGAAAATTATGTTGCAACCGAACGCTCCTTTCTTTCATATATATATCGCACATCTCAAAAAGTATGCAATAAAAATAGCGGCAGGTACAAGGAGAGGGCTCTGGATAAAAACATGGTTCACCCCACGCCACCACAATTCGCCCTGTCGACCGAACACTTCCCAACAAGACTCCACTTATGTCCGGCGGTCATCTGCTTAATTTGCCACTCCCTCCGAGCAGCCTCAGACCTCGAAGCAGCAGGCTCGGTGTAGACCAACTTTACCGGTTGCCTGTATCTGGTGTAACGGGCGCCACCCTTTTCAGAGTTATGAGTTGCAAGCCGTCTGCTCAAATCAGTGGTAATCCCTGTATAAAGGGTGCCGTCACCACACAGAACAATATATACCCACCATCGCGAACTCATTCTGGAAGCACTAATAAATTATGATTGAGTCCTCCGATATATAAAAAAGGATCAAGAAAGCAAATCATCTCTGACCTAACGATCACCGGCCAGCTTAAGGGACGTGGAGGGAGTTCAGAAATAGCCAGAGTTGAAATGTGAAGATGCGTAGGGACACCGGGCCTCTTCAGTGGAGCAACCCGGGCGACAATGGAGCGGTCAGAATAGCGCTGTCCCAAGGCAACACCCGGTTCCACCACGACATGAGCAATAACAGAATACAGTTGCCAGCCATCATTCATCTGATCATGGGCAAAAAGTAGTGATTGGCCGAGAAAGTCAGGGAAAATATCCACCACAGTCCCATGAAACAGAGGAGGAATCATAGCTCCAGATTCAAGAAAACGGCAGTGACCAGCCGTGTCAAGATAACTACAAAGATCAATCCCCTCATGGGGTCCTGGCCTAGTCCCCTTCTCCCCCCACCAGAATGCCTCCTCCCCGAACCTCATCCCAGGAGACAGCTCCCATGAACAAAAGCCATGCTTATCCAAACCGTTAGCCTGAACCAAATGCTCAGTAAACGATTGATGTCGTTGGGTGCAAACAGAGCCACCCAAAACACGTAAAGATTCAGCTCTCACAGTAAGTATCACCCTCTATTCTGCCGCTCTGTTAGAATTACATCCACGACGGTGATCAAACATTTTATTAATAAAAAAAGAAATGTTACCAATTAACAACAGAGCAAACCCGAGATAGACCAAAGGTAACCCCCGATCTTTCACTATCTGAATTCCAGCATAGGACTGACCAGCGGGATCGGTCCCGGTGGCGGTATGGAAAAATCGAAGGCCCTGCCAGATGAGCGGGCGATTAACCTCACTCTGCCCATTAAAAGGAGGAGCACCGTCGACAATAATCGCCATATCTATCCATGTCCGCTTAACAACAGGAGTCTTAAACGCAACAAGCTGAATAACAGCACCGATTTTTACGTCGTCAACTGTTGTGCTCGCCATGATCTCTGACCGCCGTCCGTCTGGAAAAGTCACAGCGAGGGTAAGTGCTGGAAGTGTCGGATCAAAACCCAATGCCTCAATCTGAAGCCCCGCACAGACCAGACTCTCTCCGGTAATAAACTCGCAGAGCTGGACAGGGTCCCCATCAACCAGGACCCCTATTCTGACAGGAGTCGGGTAATAGTCATAGTTAATGCGTTTAACCATTAAACGAAAGCCCAAGGGGGTGTCTTCCTGACGATCCCAACGGAAAGCAGTAGCAGTATCGCTCCCCTCGTGAATATTGACAGTGGCGACAAAGCCAAGGCTACCCAGGGCACCACCAACTAAAATAGCCACAATACCACCATGAATCATCAACACGCTCGTCGTGAGACGCCGCCACTTGATAACAGTACAGAAAATCAAATTAATACTTAAGGCAAACAGAAGAAGGCGGCGAGGCCAGTGGATTGACGGCCAAAACCCCAGCGACTCAGGGATCAAGACCAGGGACAGCCCGACCATCAAGATGAGAGTGAACCTCTTTGAAGCGACTAAATCAACCAAGGTCTACGAGAAGGTGAGCCCATCGCTGAGACTGCTCCAGGTCTTAGAGAGTTCACTGTTAAAAGTATTGATAAATTCTGTGACGTTAATGTCACTGAAGGGCCGATGATGCTCTTGAATAATCGCCCAGGCATAAGACTCGCCGATCGGGGCTACGATCTCAGCGCCTGTTCCTGGGCAGTGACCAACGCCATGCTGAATGGCAAAAGCATCGGCAAGATGAATCAAGGCAACCGAGAGTTGGTTGGTGCGAGCGGCAATCGGAGCATGGTGAAAACGCATAACATCGATATAACTTTCCGGGAGCCCGATGCTTTCGCCTAACAGGGCGCCTGCCTGACCGTGATCAATGCTGATATAATTAATTTCAGCGGCATGAAGATCGGCACAGAGTTCGGAGTGAGGATCACTCAAATGAGGATAGAAACAGGGCTCGACAATGTCGAGGGCCAAAATCCCGATATCATGGAATAAACCTGCCAGATAAATATCAGAACTCATATTGAGGCGCAATACATCTCGAAGCAACGCTGCAATCCGCGCAACCATAGTCGAGTGTCGCCAAAAGCTCCGCCCCACCTCTTTATGGCCGCTAAAGGCCTTTCGCCGTTGCTTGATTCCGATATACTCGGACAGAATTGACTGAATATTTTTAATGCCGACGGTGATCATGGCGTGAGGGACCGTAGCAATTGGGACACTACGCCGATAAAAAGACGAGTTCGCTACCTGCATGATCTTCCAGGAAAGAGCTGGATCCATCTGCACCAAATCGGCGAGGCGAAGTGTATTTTCACTCTCTCCAGCGAGCAATGGCAGAATACGATTGCCGACAAGACGGTTATAGGGAAGCTCTAATGCGGCGGTGAGCTGACGCTGAAACGCCCTGACGACACCACGCTCCTTCTTCGCCGGCAAAGGAGGCAGTTCCATTTTTTGATTCTCTGTAACGAAAGAGGTCGTAGAAGTTGGTGCTGAAGTTGGTGTTGGAGTCGAAGTGGGCTTTAACTTTGGCTTATTGATATCCAAGGAATCCTTGGGCAGCTTGACAACAATCAAACGCCCCGCAGGAGGGACAACATCGATACTTGTCATCCGTTCGTTAGCAACGATCAGTCGAGAGACCAGGATTTCGCAAAACCTCTTGTAGAACTTAAGCTGCAGAAAAACGTTTGATGAGTTAATAATCTCCGGTTCCACCATCAGGAGAAAACAGTCACTGCGGGTGATGACCCCGGCCGTGCGCTTAACATCCATCACCAGCGACATTTCACCAAAACAGGCCCCAGACTGCAAGGTAGTGAGTTGCACGGCATGAATGCCGTCTTCGAGGGTCTTAAAGACCATCACTTCGCCCTTAATCAGAATATAAAAAACTCTCTCGTTGGTATTTTCCCTGATAAGCACTGTCTCCGCGGCAACCTTGAGCCATTTAGTGACTGAGAGAAACTGCCGAAGCTCATGATCATCAAAATTCTCGAAAAAATCGATCTTTTTCAAAAAGTTGATCTGTTCGTCTATATTGAATGCCATCGGGTTCCCTTCTGCGCGAAGCAGGGCGGTATTGATCAGGAATAAATCCCTACACAAAGCAACAGGAATCATTTACCGATACAGAACTCTCCAAAGATTGTATCCAGCACATCCTCAGTTGTCGTATAGCCGACAACCTCGCCTAAATGATCGAGTATAGTCTGAAGTTCTATGGCCAGCAGGTCCGGTGACAACTTTTCGCCAAGACCAGCCAGTAATCCATAACAGGAGGTCAACGCCTTAGCGAGCGCGGCCCGATGTCGTGCATTAGGGACCGTAGTGTATCCCGGATCCCACCCCCCTCCCTGCCCGGTCACCAGGGAAAAAATTGCATCTTCCAAGTCCCGAACTCCTGTGCCGTGCTTTGCAGATATAGCAACAACAGGATGGCCGTCTAAGCTCTCCCTCAATTCGTCAATCACACCATCAGAGCACAGGTCGCTCTTATTGGCTACCACCACAAGATGTTTCATTGAGGCCTCGGCAATCAGACCTTGATCATCCTGATGCAAAGGCTCTGCTGCATCCAGAACCAACAAAACGACATCGGCCATGGCCATTTTTTGCCTTGACCGCTGGATGCCGATGGCCTCGACTGAGTCCTTCGAGGCACGAATTCCCGCCGTATCAATAATCCTGACCGGCATCCCCTTGACCGTAATCTCTTCCTCGATGGTATCACGGGTAGTTCCAGCTTCGGAAGTGACAATTGCTCGGTCTTCCTGAAGAAGAACATTCAAAAGGCTCGACTTTCCTACATTGGGACGACCGACAATCACCACTGAAATACCATCCCTGAATACCTTACCACTGTCTGCAGCTAAGATCAAACCCTCCAATACCGGCAGAATATTTTGAGTCATGGACTGACCGATCTCCACAGGATTGATGATGTCAATCTCTTCATCCGGGAAATCAATGGCGACCTCGATAATGGCCCGCAGACGAACAAGGGCATCCAAAAGCTGCTGAACTCGGCCCTGTAACGTTCCATGAAGCTGATTGATCGCAAGCCTTACCCCTTGATGGCTCCGAGCCTGGAGCAAATCAAGCACGGCCTCGGCCTGGGTCAGATCAAGCCTGCCATTGAGAAAAGCTCGTTTGGTAAATTCACCAGGCTCCGCCAATCGAGCGCCAGCCTCTTGAATCAAAACCAGGATATCCTGCAGAATCAGATAGCTGCCATGACAGTGGATCTCCACCACATCCTCACGGGTATAGGTATGAGGAGCAGCCATGAAAACCGCCATCACCTCATCGACAACCCGACCGGTATGGGGCTGCTTAATCCAGCCGTATGTGAGACGATGACTTACGTGGGAGGGAAATGATCGTTTGGGGGTAAAAAGAAGATTAAGGATGGTAAGAGATGATGGTCCGCTGATCCGGACAATACCGATACCGCCTGGACCAGGCGGGGTGGCAATCGCGGCAATTGTCGGTTCGAGTCGACCAGTCATCTTATTGTAAAATGTATAAAAAACGTAGCGAAGAGGTGAAGAAACAAATTTCTATTCCTCCTTACCGGATGACTCTCCTCCGCCTCGTCCGGATCTCTTTCGGCCCTTGCCGGGCAGATAAATCCGGACCTTTTTAAACAATCCTTCGCCGATACTGGCGCTGCGAATCGCAGTGTCATCCTGAAGAACCACATGAACCATGCGCCGCTCAGCCGGGTTCAAAGCGCTGATCATCTGGCTTTTCCCGGTGTCCTTGACTTTCTGGGCAAGCTCAAGTGCCAATTGCTCAAGTTCCTTTTGCCGATCCTGACGGTAGGTGCCAGCATCAAGGGAGAGAGTAATCTTTTCGGGGAATTTCTGACTGACAATCTTGCGCAACAGGTATTGCAAGGCATCAAGAGTGCTCCCTTCTCGGCCTACAATAACCTCGTGGTTCTCTCCCCCTTGAATATGAACCGCAACCTTATGGTTTTCCACGGAGAGGGTCACGTCCGCCTCATACCCCATCAGCCGGAGCACGGTCTGAGTCAACTCTTTAATCTCATCAAGCACCTCCTGAGCTGGCGGATGAGAGGGTCGATCATCAAACCTGACACTCTCTCCTCGTTCTTGCTTCGTGCTCCCTCGCCTTGCCCCTGTCGGTTCTCCGAATGGTATGGAATGGGCAGCAGGAGTTTCCTTTCTAGCCTCATGCCGTCGAGGTTTTTCTGTCGCTTGAGACTTCGCCCGGATCTCTGAGTCAGGGACCGTTGCCTCTTTGGGTTTGCGGGGATGATGACGTTTACCCTTGACCAAAGTTTCGGCGCCTTCTTCCAATTCATGGGCCGAATCCTTACGAGAGACAAGTATTACCGCCTTCTTTCTACCTAAACCAAAGATCCCGGCAGAACCGGTGGCCAGAACTTCAATGTCGAGTTCGTTCTGGCTCACTTCGAAATCACTACAGGCTGAGGCTATCGCCTCATCAATATTTTTTCCCTTATATTCTTTTTTCTTGCTTACCATGGTTATTCCTTTGTCACAGTATACCGGATACAATCGGATACAGCCTGGGATGGAGTGCAATTTTTCTGATCGCTCCCCCGTGATCACTTACGCCTATCGACCTCAGATCAGGGTTCAACTGACCGATTGATAAAGTATTGCTGAACAATAGATAATAGATTGTTAACGAACCAATACAAGACGAGACCTGATGCGAAATTAAGAAACATGAAGGTGAAAATTACCGGCAAGAACATCATGATCTTCGCTTGAGTTGGATCTCCGGTCGTAGGGGTCATCTTCTGCTGCAAAAACATACTTGCCCCCATGAGCAGAGTCAAAACCGGAATTCCACCAAGACCAGGAATATCGAAACCAATATACAGACGATCAGGCGCGGACAGATCCGTGATCCACAGCATAAATGGCGCGTGACGCAACTCAATCGTTTGCAGCAGGACCTTATACAAAGCGAAGAAAACTGGAATCTGCAAGATCATGGGCAGACATCCGCCCAATGGATTAACCTTGTAAGTTTTATACAAGGTCATCATCTCCTGATTAAGCCGCTCGGTGTCATCCTTGTACTTTTCCCTAAGCTTGGCCATCTTGGGCTGAATCTTCTGCATAGTCTTCATCGACTTCATCCCCTTATGGGAGATGGGCCAGAACAGCAGTTTAAAGATGATTGTCACCAGGATGATGGCAACGCCATAATTGTGAAGATAGTGGTGCAGAAAATTAAGCAGAAAAAGAGTCGGCTTAGCGATTACATCAAACCAACCAAAATTAATAACCTTATCAAGGTTCGCTCCCGCCTCTTTAAGGATAGGTAGT
>VMSU01000127.1 GCA_013792005.1 Desulfobulbaceae bacterium | reverse complement strand
TCCCGCTGCAACCGAAGCGCCGCATCTTCATACCCGGCAGCTACCACCAGGGTCCGGGCAGGCATTCCACTGTCCAAGAGCTTTTGCAACTGCTCCAGAATCACCAACTGTTCCTTGGCGATCTTGTCGCCGGACTTGGCCATGGACTGGGTTTTTTTCAAGCGTTTATCAACGGTATCAAGATCGGCCAAAATCAGCTCGGTGTTGATAATATCCACATCACCTAACGGATCAATCCGCCCGCTGACATGAACAATATTCTCGTCCTCAAAGCAGCGGACAACATGGGCAATGGCATCCACCTGACGGATATGCCCCAAAAACTGATTACCTAAACCCTCTCCCTTGCTGGCCCCACTCACCAGACCGGCAATATCAACAAACTCCATCTGCGCATAGACCGTCCGTTTGGTCTTAGCCAGGGCTGCCAACTTATCAAGCCTGGGATCAGGAACCGAAACCATGCCGACATTCGGCTCGATGGTACAGAACGGATAATTGGCCGCCTCAATTCCAGCAGCGGTTAAGGCATTAAAGATGGTGGACTTGCCGACATTCGGCAACCCAACGATACCACAACGAAAACCCATGATCTACTCCTGCAATACGTTATATTTACACGCTATAAAGCGCTGCCAAATTGTTGAGAAACACTCCCCCTCCCGCAAGGGGCCTCGGAGGGATTTACTATTTTATTTGTAACTACACAGGTTAACGGTAATCAGTTATCGGTTTACGGTAAAAGAATCATGATTAGTCATAAATCATCGTATGATACTCAATGTCAGTGTGTCCTCATCCATTGGCAGGCCCCAATCACCGTCAACTGTCAACCGTAAACCGACAACCTGAGCAGTTACTTTTATTTTACAGATACATAATCTCCCCGCCGCTTTCAGTGACCAAATCTCCGTTTTCAAGTCGCATCACCAGATGGCCGCATGGATCGACATCAACCACCGTGGCAGTATATTGCGCTGATTCAACGACATTGAAGCCGAACCGAACCCGGCGACCGATGGTATCGGTCAATAAGCGCCATGATGCAATCAGCGGGTGGGGCCGATCATCATCCAAACCACGATCCGCGGCCAGATGCTCCGCCTCGGTATAGTGCAGCAGTCCGATATTCCAAGAAAGCTTCGCAATGAGCATTGCCGCAATTTCAGTCAAATCAAAAGGATGTCCGGAGAACTCGCACATTGAGGCTGCCGTATTCCGCAACTCGGGGGCAAAAGAGGTGTTGTTGACGTTGAGGCCGATACCGATCAGGACAAACTCCTCGCCTCCGCGCGAACTGCTCACGGTCTCAGTTAAGATCCCAGCCACCTTGCGACCGCCGAGCAGCACATCGTTGACCCATTTGACCGTGGCATTGAGGCCGAAGTGACGGACAGTCTCACAGCAGGCGACACCTGCGGCAAGAGGATAAAGCGCGGCGTGCTCAGGCAACAAGGTGTTCGCCAGGGTCAAAACCATCCACACACCACCTGCCGGGGCATGCCAATGCCTGAGGAAACGGCCCTTGCCACCGGTGAGTTGATCCGCAAGAATGACCCTGCCCGAGGGAAAGGAACGATCCTCTCGATCACAGATCTGAATTTCGGCCCGAGCAAGGTCCATGCAGCGCGAAGCCTCGGGGAGATGCTCACATTCAGCACCGACCATGGCCCCGTACCGGAGGATGGCCGTAGCTATTTCCCGAGGATAGGAGGGACGGAGAGAGAGTTCAAGTTGCCTAGCCTGAAGAAGCGCTTTGGCGATCACTCCCACTCCAATTTGACCCTAGCGATAATTTTCTGAATCAGTGGCAGTTTCTCTTCGGCACAGATGCCAATCAAGGGCTGCCCCTGATCGATGGTTTCACCAGGAGAAAAATAGACAGAATGAATGATCCCCGGCTCCCCCTGAAACATCACCGGGGTATCCCGTTTCATCAAGGACATGGTCAGGATCTCGTCACCCGGCTTAATCGATATCGAGCGTTGTCCGTGCTTGTCGATCCGCGACTGAAGATCCAAGGCAAAAAAATACTTGGCCCGCTCGGGAGCGACAAACATACTTAAGACATTACGCAGGATCCGTTCGATGATCTCCTTCTTCTTCAAAGGGTGCCGAATTGTCATCACCGTTTCACCGGCCTCGACAAATTGACCTTCCAGCGCCCTGTCGACTGACGCCACCACCCCATTATCCATCGAGTGAACCGGCTTGACATTACGCTCCCGCTCCAGATGATAGAGCAGGGTCCCCTTGATATGATTCCATTCGCCGGTTATTCCCTCTACCGCATCTCCCTCAGCTGCCTTGAAGCGCAAGCGACCGGTATGGGAAGTCTTAACATCAATGTACTCAAACGGATCGGAACGGTACTGGTTCAGAAACTGGTCGTAATCTATCTCTTCATGCATGATGTTCACGTTGGCATCGGTCATTCTGCACCCTGCTCCTACCGGTAATAAAGATTGCGTCCACCCATGGTCATCAGGGCCTGATGGAGATTGCGCCTGAATTCACGTCGGTCCCAGATGCCATGAATATGCCCCCGTTTCAAGGCATTGCGGGCGCTATGGTAATCGGGCGGGATGTCCTGACCCGTAGTGTCACGGATAACCCGATGCCCGGCAAACCCGATCCGGCTGGAACGAATGGCAAACTGATAATATGAGCATCCCAGGAAACTGGCCACCGGGCCAGCGTAGGAGTTATTATCATAGACCACGATGTATAAACCGCCGGCATCGACATAATCCCGCACGGCCATGGTACATTTGGGCATCTGGATAACCCCCATGGTGCCCTCCTGAATCCGGATTCCACCCGTAGTATGAACATAGGCCAACAGCGGCTTGCGTTGCAGCTTGGCCAACTCGCAGGCCTGGACAAACTTTTCACCCTCGGCAGCGCCTACCGTGCCATTACGGAAATCGGAGTAGAGCATTGCCACCACCAAATCCACCCCCATAACCTGGGCCTGGAAGGTGATCATGGCGCTCTTGCGCTTGGTCTCGTTCTTGACCGCCTGCAATTTTTTACGGAGGACCGGGTGGTTCAACGGATTCCCAGAGGCAATCTTGCTGTTGAATTCCCGAATCGAATCCCGATCAAAGAGATTATTGAGGTACCACTCGTATTCCAACGGAAAGTGGTGACCACAAATTTCACAGACCCCGCAGAATTCGCCATAGAGATCCGGAACCCAGAGATCCTTGCAGCCCCGAGTCACGGCGTTGGGACAGGTGACGGTGCGGTCCTCGTTAGCCAGAGGACTGAGATAAGTATCCCCGAACTCAAGAGCCATAGCCTCTTGCCGACCGGAATTACTGCTATAAGCACGCCCACGGCCCCCCGGTTTATGAGCAATAAAATCATAGGCCGCAGTGAACGGAGCTGTTAGACGCTTGACAAAACTTGAGCCCTCACCGGACACCTCCTTGATCACCTTCTCCACCTGTTTCTGCTGGCGCTTCAGGATGTCATACACCACCGTGTAATAAATTTTGGCAGTGCGGAACGAGGCCTTCTTGTAAAAATCACCAAACCGACTGGTATCGGTGATATAAGCCTTGGTAGCCATAGCCCGGTACTTTTTATAGCGCAGGGCCACCAAGCGCTTACGCTCATCGACATTCAGTTCCCACGAGATGTCGATATGGAGGTCGTTATCAACCTCATTTTCGAGAGTAGCGCTATCATCTCCAGCATTTTTCAACTTCACTTCATAGGCGCGGAAGGCACGGAGGCTCTTGGTCTTCAACACCACCTCATCGGTAGCCCTCATCATTTCGTAACGCAGCCGCTTAAAGAAAACGAAGTCATCATGCTTGGCGCCGAGGGGGGGCTCATCGACTATTCGGTCGATAGTCCCCAGTTCCAGGTTATCCTTGGCAGTGATCCACAGATTCTCCGCACACTGCTCCACCAATTCCTTCGGAGCCTTGACCCCCTCTCCCACTCGCCCCTCAATAGCAGCAGCGCCCTCCGGTGAAATCACCGAATAGTAACCGTGGGAGAACATCAACCGGAAATCGGAAAGACCAATAGCTTCAGCCCCGCCGGAACCACCTTCGGAAATGATCGAAACAATAGGCACCCGCAACTTGGCCATGGCATAGAGATTCCGGGCAATCTGCTGAGCAGCGCCAGGATACTCCTCCACCGGAAAAGCGCCTGGCGTGAAGATATAGGAATGGATCGGAATCCCCTCAGTCTCTGCCACTTGCATGAATCGCAGGGCCTTCTCATTGCCCCAGGGTTTACTGGAGCCGCCATTGCGGAATTCCTCGCCATGACCCTTTTCATGACCAATAACCATTACCTGCTGGGTAAAAACCCGACCTTTGACCCGACGCAGGATATTGGCCTTAGCCACCACCATTGCGGGATCAATATTGGCCTCGCCTTCACCGCCAAGCTCGGTATAATCTTCGTACACGTTTTCCAGAATATCCTTTAAGGAAAACCGCAACGGACTGCGAACAATCCGAACCCGATCCATGGGCGAGATATCTTCCTGACAGCGTTCGGTGAGAAAGGTTACCGCCTCCTCAATCTCGCTGACCTCGTCCGTGAAATGTTCCTCCGAGTAATCATAAAAGGAGGTTTTCAGTCCCGTAAGCCTGTTCGTAAGCCCGGACAGATTGCCCCAATCGCTGCCTTCCTTGATTTGGGAGAGGTATTGAATCCCCTCCTCGCATTTGGCCAAACGTTTTCGTATATGTTCCATAGCGTAATGTCGTGTAATTAGGATGATGCTGGGGGTGAACCCGTGCCAAAAAAATCGCTGGGCAGCGGGTCAAAAGGTCAGCAGCCTCTCCAGGTTGCCACGGAGATAGGGAATATTGGTCAAGATCGGCTCTTCATGACTATTGCGACCCTCAATGACCGTGCCGTCCAGGAACTGACGGGCCCGGGCCTTTGCCATCTCCATGTCGTCGCCCCACACCAGGACCAGGGCAAGGTTGGGATCATATTCACTGGGAATGGTATACGGTCGATCAAAGGGGACATGGGTGTAAACAGCCGCCCAATCCTCCTGGGGAAATGAGAACTGGGAAATCGTGCCGATCCAGGGCGCAAACCCTCGGGCTGTATCCTCAGCCACCAAGCGCAGCTCGATACTTGAACCCTTGAATTCGATCTTCTTCTGGTCATAACCCATGGTGTCGCCCAGAGCCAGACGAATCTGCTCCCTGAGCAGGTTGGGCTGCTTCCCGTTCAAATAACTGATCCGAGCCGAAACATCATTTTCAACTTGAATCCGAGTGTTGACTTCGAGCAGATAAGGCCTGCCGTCACGGGCCACGATCCACTCCCAGGTCCCAACGTTATCGTAATTGACATGATCAGCCAGTTTAAGCGAATAGTCCACAATCTGAGACAGGACTTTCTGGGCATCAAATTCATAGTTAAAACAAGCAGAATCAAACCCTGGCGCGGCCTCAACCCGTTTCTGGCGGCCAGTGCTTTGGATGGTGCAATTCCGTGTGCCAAAGTGAACCCGCTCACCATGACGGCTACAGACCAACTGAACCTCTAGGTGGTTATAGTCCCGCAGACATTGTTCTATCAGCACTCCGCCATCGCCGAACTGACGCTTGGCATAGTTTTGCACCTGTCGATACACCCGGCGCAGCTGCTCGATCAGGAAGACCTCTTCAATGCCCATGCCGCCGCCGCCGGCCGCTGCCTTAACCAGAATAGAAGGATTTTTGATATTCTGACGCTGCTGCTCGTCCAGCAATTGAGCGGCAACCTCTTCAGCCTCCATCTCGTTGTAGATCGGACCATCGGTGCCGGGGATGATGGGAATACCAAGACGGTTGGCTACCCGTTTGGTATTGATTTTATCACCTAAATTTTTGATGACTTCCCAGTTCGGTCCAATAAAGGTTAAAGGCCGGTCACGGATAGTTACCCGCCGGGCAAAGCGAAAGTCTTCGGAAAAAAATCCGTAGCCAGGATGAATAGCGGTACAGCCGGTATGGTCGGCCACGGCCAGGATATCGTTGGGATCGGTATAACTGACCACCCGCCAGGCCCGCTTACGACCACCCTGATCGTCCATGGCCAGGCGGACATGCTGAGAATCTTTATCTGCTTCGGTATAGACCACGACATAATCAAGACCCAGATCCTTACAGGCCCGCATGATCCTTACCGCAATCTCGCCGCGGTTGGCGATAAGCACTCGATCTTTCATGGTTTCTTTATGATAAATTCGCCAGGGGTCGAAGAACACCTTACCCCCAAAAAGTACCCGTTTCTTTGGTATGATAGTTCATCAAAACT